>JAQUAH010000014.1 GCA_028687345.1 Candidatus Omnitrophota bacterium
GTTTATTTGATTCATGTATTTCCGGGGTATCTATGCCTATTAGGCGAACGCGCTCTCCGCTCTCAAGCTGCAGCGTATCCACATCAATAACTCTTTTGACTAAAATATCAGCGTAATCATAACTCTTGCCGAACGGGATAATGAAGTTTGCTGTCTCTGAATGATAGGCTTGGCTATCCCCAAATGCATAAAAACTTAAGGAAAACACTAAACCCGCAGATAAAATAATTGATTTAAGAATATTTTTCATTTTGATTTCTTAGGGACGGTTCTGATAAATAATAGTAGCCTTCAGAACCGTCCCTATCCTTCATCCTAAATACTTCCCGCGACAATTCCTGCCAGGACGATTATATCTTCAATGCAAAATATCTGTGCAACGCTGCGGTCAAAAAGTATATTTGCCTCCGGACCGAATTCTTCGTCCGCCCGCATGAGTTTAATTAACACCGGTATCCCCTCAAATGCCTCTACAATAATGCTTATATCCGCTAAATCTGCTTTCTTACCAGGCAGGCGCTTTAACGCCGAAAGAATCTCCTCTGGCTTGCTTCCGTATTTTCTGATAATCGGCTCAATTGCCCGTTCCCTGAATGTGGGATAATAACCCTCTATGCCCGCTAATTCCCTAAAGACCTGCCACTCTCCGGTTAATTGAGGAAGCCCTTTAATCCTCTGGGCCAGGTAGTGCAAAATTAAAATGGCTGTAAAATCCTTTGCAGGAACATTGCAGGAGAGAGAAAACACTGATTTCTTCTGCGAATCTATCGTATACTCATCAGCTAAAAATTTGACAGAAAAATTCTTCTCTGTAGTCAGCTGAATTAAATTATCCCAGGCCTTATTGATAGCTATTGCATAACCCATAATTTTTTAACCCGGTGAGGGTTCCGAAAAATGAGTCTCGGTCGTCAGAACCGTCCTATCTTTTTCTTATTCTACCTTTTTTAATTGGATAAATCAACAATTTTAGCTTATAATAACCCCATGATTTACGACCGCTTCCAGCAAGAGGCAATTGATTACATCAATCAGGGGTACTCTGTAATTGTCTCTGCCCCTACCGGCGCAGGCAAGACCGCGATAGCTGAACACGTTATAACTACCTCCATCCAGAATAAGATTGGCGTAATTTACACTGCTCCGATTAAGGCGCTTTCCAACCAAAAATTCCGGGATTTCCAGAGCCAATTTGGCGAGAGTATCGGGATTTTGACAGGGGATGTATCCATAAACCCTTTTGCTCCAATCTTAATAATGACTACGGAAATATTCCGTAATAAAGTCCTGGATGAGCCGCAAAGCCTAGAAAGGTATTCCTGGATTATCTTTGACGAAATCCACTATATCGATAACCCTGAACGCGGGACAGTCTGGGAAGAATCAATTATCTTCCTGCCTAAACATATGAATTTAGTGGGGCTCTCCGCAACCATCCCAAATATAAAACAATTCGCTTCCTGGATTGAATCCGTACATAATAAACCCGTAAAAACCGTGGTTGAAGAAAAAAGGCCTGTACCGTTGCATTTCTTTTTTCAGTGCCAGAATGAGGTTGTAGATAAAATAGAGCGCCTGAAACGAATAAGATTTGCTAAACCGAATAGATTAAATGCCCTGATTAACTACCTGCGCCAGAAGGATGGCCTGCCTGCCATATATTTTGTCTTTGGCAGGAGGCGGGCTGAAGATTTAGCCTTTGAATTGATGGCCTTTAACTTCTTGAATAATAAGGAAAGGTCAGAAATCATCTCGATGTATAATTCTCTTTGTGAGCGTTTTGACTTAACCCGTGAAAAAACAGGCATCAATATTTTTCCGCTCATTCAAAGAGGAATCGCCTATCACCATGCGGGGATGCTGCCTACATTAAAGGAAGTAATAGAAAGATTATTTACCAGCAGGCTCATAAAGGTTATCTTCACCACTGAAACCTTTGCCTTAGGGATTAATATGCCCAGCCGCAGTGTCATTTTTGATGAATTAAGAAAATTTTACGGACGCTACGTCAGGAATTTAAAAACACGCGATTTTTATCAGATGGCAGGGCGTGCCGGAAGGCGCGGAATAGACAAAGAGGGGTTTGTCTACTGCCGCATAAATCCGCATAAGTTAAATCCGCAGGAGGTAACGCGTATAATCTTCGGCAAGCCTGAAGAAGTCAGGAGCCAGTTAAATAACTCCTATGCCACTATACTTAACCTCTATGAAAAACACAAAGAAGAACTATTCAAAATTTATCCTTTGTCCTTACATTATTATCAGTCGCGCAAAAACGAACAAAAAGAAGCCTTAAGATTGATAGAGTCAAAATTAAAACTTCTCAAAGAAATGGACTATATCTACGATGGGGCGCTTACTCAAAAAGGACAATTCGCCAAGACAGTTTATGGCTATGAATTAATACTCTCGGAGCTTTATGAGCAGAATATACTGGAGCAATTAGATGAATTTGGCCTGGGAGTAATAGCTGCTGCGGTAGTTTTCGAGCCAAGGAAAAACCAGCGTATTATTTCCGGCCTTTCAAAAAATAGCCGCGCCCTAAAAAGAACCTGCGAAGAAATATATGAAGGAATCAGGCATAAGGAACAAAGATACAGGATTTACCCTTTTTCTAAAGCGCCGAGCTTTCATCTGGCAACAGGGATGGAGGGTTGGTTGCGAGGGACAAATTTTGACAAGATTTTACAGTTTACCGATACTGACGAAGGCGAAGTTGTACGCTATTTTCGCATGAGCGTACAGGTACTAAGAGAAATAAATGATGCCAAGGTCTCCTCGTACATCCTGAAAGAAAAAATTAAAGAAACTATACGCGTGATAAACCGCGATATTATAGATGCGGAAAAACAACTGCGGGAGGGTTGATTTTAAAAATTTACCTGCTCGCCTATCTTGATTTTATTCTTTTTTATGAACCCGGCATTAACCTCTAAAGCGTATTTGGCTTGCCCTGCTGGTATAAGACTCTTGCAAGATTCTTTGCACGGTTGATTATTCTCCCTGATATCCACTATCTTTTTATCAGCATCAATCCAGATAATATCCAAAGCGAAATTCATATTCTTCATCCAGAAATTATAACTGCCTTCTTTTTCAAAGATAAAAAACATCCCCCCATTACCGGAAAGGCTGCTTCTAAACATCAGGCCCTGTTGCCTCTGTTGAGCATTATCCGCAACTTCTGTTTCCAGGCAAATATCCCTAATGCATACTTTTATGTATGGGCTATCGGCAGATAAAGAAGAGAGAAGAAAAAAGAGGGCAATAAATATAAACGTGAGTATGCGCACGAATGATTATATTTGAGATGAATTAAAAAGGACTTTTACCCTGCTTATAGTGGATATAATCCTGGATAATTTTTTTATGGTCGAAAGCGTAATCTAGCTTTAATAATTCCCCTGATTTAATGACTTTTAAAGATGCGGCATCATCTCCAGCCTGGGGCTTACCTTTGGCCCTGGCAATAAACACGGTACCGACAGTATGAAAGCGCGGGTCGCGGTTAGGTTCGGAATAGGTATGGAATTGTTTCAGTTCAGTTACATCTAAGCCGGTCTCTTCTTTTGCCTCTCTTTTTATGGCCTCTTCTAAACTTTCACCGTAATCAACAAAGCCTCCGGGCAAAGCCCAGCCAAAAGGAGGGTTGCTTCTTTTAATTATCACTATCCCTTCGTTAATCTCAATAATGGCATCAACGGTGGTAAATGGCCCGGCCTGTAATTTATTTGTCACATATTCAAGGTAACCGATAATGCCTTTATTAAATACCCCGTATGCTTCTTTATCGTAAAGGCAAAAAATAATTTCTTTTAGAGAGGACTTTTCTTCACGTAAATGCTTTAATGCTTCCTGTGCCATAATCTTAGCTGAGGCTAACAAAGGAAAGCCCCCTACCCCGCACCCCAAAGCCGGAAAGGCAATTGAATTTATCTTTAATTTTTCAGCCAACTGTAATGTATTCCTTGCAGCGTCTCTAATTTTTACTTCATCGGTCTTAAAATCCATCCCCATAGTTGCCGCATGAATAACATATTTGCTTGGCAAAGAGCCGGCCTTGGTTGCTTGAGCCTCACCGACTTTTATGGGACCTAAGCCCACTGCCTCTTCTTCTATAATCTTGCCCCCTTTTCTCTTTATCGCACCCGCAACTCCGCCGCCCATTACTAATTTATTATTTGCGGCATTCACTATGGCATCAACCTTTAACCCGGTGATATCGCCCATCACCACTTTAATTTCGGTATTCTTTATCTTCATTAATATAACTTCTCCAGAATTAATTTGTTTTGTTTATGGTCAATCTTAAAATTGAATCTTTTTAAAAAGGACATCCCCAATAAGCCATCCCCGAAACTGGCAGGCCCGGTTTCATCCAGCATAACTGCTGTTTCTACGTTTTCTGCTTCCACATTCTCTACTTTCACGCTTTGCAGGACAATATATTTGGCATTAATCACGCGGCCGTCTGCCACGGTCATTTTTGCATCCGGATTAACCCTGCTCAAATCCATGCCCAGTGCCTCGGCTACATACTTCTTTAGAACCACGAGTGATGCCCCTGTGTCTAATAAAAGCGTTGCATTAACTTTATGATTTAATTTAGCGGTAACAGTGATACTTTGGCCTCCGGCGGAAAATACCACACCTTTAGGCTCATGCTCTTCCTCCATCTGCTGCTTGGACAGCCTCTTCTGATTGGCTGATTTTTGGTTCTCCCATTTTTGCCGGATAGCAACAGCCTCTTCGTAACTTGACCTTTCAATTCCTTTTATTTCGCTTTTTTGGAATTTTACTGTCCCTGCGGATACTTCCAATTCAATGCTATCTTCATCTTCATTCTTTATCAACCCTTCAAGCTGGCGCCCGTTATTAAGATACAAAATATCGGCATTTGCCGATATTGTAAAGGCGCATAGGAAAAGAAGGATTAATAATATCTTCATTTTTTTGGTTTCGGTAAGCCCCTTAATGATTCCAGGCATCTTTGCAGGTCATCATCCGGAAGCGAATAATCGGTAAGCTTACCCAAAAGAAACTTTTCGTAGCCGGTTAAATCCATTAAGCCATGGCCGCTGTAATTAAATAAAATCACCTTTTCTTTATGTTCCTGCTTTGCTTTTATAGCTTCATCAATTACGCAGGCAATGGCATGGCTGGTTTCCGGGGCGCAGATAGCCCCCTCTGTCTTTGCCCACAAAAGAGCTGATTCATAACATTTTATCTGGTCATATGCACGCGGCTCCAGTAACCCCTGGACAATCGCAGCGCTCACCAATGGCGCTAACCCATGGTAACGCAGACCTCCCGCATGTATGGGCGCGGGGATAAAATTATGCCCGAGGGTAAACATTGCTAAAAGTGGCGTAAGCCCGGAGGCATCTCCGAAGTCATAGAGAAATTCTCCGCGCGTCATAGTAGGGCAGGCAGTCGGCTCCGTCGGTATAATCTGTATTTTTTCACCGTTAATTTTATCCGACACAAAAGGAAAGGCGATGCCGGCAAAATTACTTCCCCCGCCTACGCAGCCGACGACGATATCCGGTTTCTTCTCGCCGGCTAATTTTAACTGCAGCTTCGCTTCCAGGCCGATAATAGTCTGGTGCAGCAAAACGTGGTTTAAGACGCTGCCCAGGGAATAACGGGTTTCTCCGGAAGCGTCACTTACCGCCTCTTCAACAGCCTCGCTTATAGCTATACCTAAACTTCCCGGGGTATCCGGCATTTTCTTCAGAATTTCTCTTCCGGAATTCGTTTCCTTACTGGGGCTGGCTATGCATTTTGCTCCCCAAACCTGCATCATAATCTTACGCAGCGGTTTTTGCTCAAAGCTTATCCTAACCATATAAACTTTACATTCCAGGCCTAATAGGCTGCAAGCAAAAGCCAGGGCACTCCCCCATTGCCCTGCCCCGGTTTCAGTGGTCAGTTTTTTAATCCCGAATTGTTTGTTATACCAGGCCTGCGCCACTGCAGTATTCGGCTTATGGCTTCCTGCAGGGCTGACGCTTTCATCCTTATAATATATCCTGGCGGGAGTTTTGAGGTATTCTTCCAAATATGTTGCCCTGCGCAAGGGCGTGGGCCTCCAGCGATATAAAATTTCCAGAATCTCTTGCGGGATATCAATCCAGCGCTTGCTGGATACCTCCTGCTCTATTAAATTCATAGGGAATACCTTTGAGAGCATTTCCGGTTTTATCGGTTCTCCGTCCGGGCCAAGAGGCGGATGCAGGGCTTTAGGCAAATCCGCAGCCAGGTTATACCATTTTTTAGGGATATCCTTTTCGCTCAAAAGTATCTTTTTAAAATTCATTCTGTTGCTCCTTCAATGAGCACATAACTTATGGAACCATAGTTTTCTTTAAAGTGACATAAGTTATTGTGCGAATTGAGTCAGAGGCTTACGAGCACTTCGCTTCATAAGTCTCTGACCTAATCTAGCGAAACCTGCTTACTCCCATTCTCTTACAAAATTTAAACACGCCGCATTTGCTGCAATAAGGAGATACCGGCAGGCAGATGTTCTGGCCAAAGGTAACTAAAATAGTATTTAAATCTATCCAGTATTTTCTGGGAAAGATAAATTTTAATGCTTCTTCGGTTTCTTGGGGCGACTTGGTTTTTACCCAACCCAAACGATTAGATACCCTGTGCACATGGGTATCAACGCAAACCGCAGGTATTTTGTAGGCTAACCCTAAAACTAAATTCGCGGTCTTTCTGCCCACGCCTTTTAATGACAGCAAATCTTCCAGCCTGTCAGGGACTTTTCCGGAGAAATCTTCCGTGATTTTCCTGCTTGTTTCCAGAATCGCCCCTGCCTTATTGCGGTAAAAACTTACGGGGTAAATTAATCTTTCAAGGCGCGCCTTAGAAACTTTTAGCATTTTATAGGGGTTTGAGGCTACCCTGAATAACCGCTCACTCGCCTGGATAGTAGTTCTGTCTTTGGTACGTAAACTCAAAATACAGGAGATTAAAACTAAATAAGGGTCTTTTCTTTCCGAAACTAAGCTTACTGAAGGGATATTAAACCCTATGACTTGCCTTTTGATAATTTTAAGGGTTTTTAAGATTCTCTTTATGGCGGTTGACTTTATATTTTTATTTCTAACCTGAATTCGGTATATAAACCGCTTTTTATATCTACTTTTCCCAGGCTATCCCTGTATTTCAGGGAACGGTTAAATATCCCGCCTACAGAAAATGAACTGTAGATGAATTTATTGAACCTGTATTTTATGCCCGCTCCTGCATGTGTTTCCTTATATTGCAAGACCACATTTTTTAAATCATCCTTGGTTACTTCAAATTCATTCAAGGTTATATCGCCTTCAGCAAAGAGAGTGATCCTATCGCTGAGCATATAAGAAATATTCGGTTCTTTAGGTATTAGGTTAAAGGTTAATCTATCGTTGGGCTTATAAATAACGCCAACTATAGGCCAGACAACATCTTCATAGCCAGGATATACCGCGACTCCTAAAACAAAGGTGGCTTTTTCATTAGGCTGGTAAATCAAAAATGTGTGCACAGGCATGCGAAAGCTTGAGGAAGGAAAGCTCCAATCATCTCCGTAAAACGAAGGGTATACCGCTACCCGAAAATAAGTTTTATTGAAATTAAAAAACGGCAGGGTTGTTTCTAATCCTGTTGACAACCCCACTAAATGCGCGGGGAGTTCTACGGCGGTGCTATTTTTTATACCGATATAGCGCTGATCAAGAGAAAGTCCTACGGGTAACTCCTCGAATGCTTTAAATGCGTAACTATATTCCACATCAGAATCAATAAGCGTTACCTTGCCTGACTGCGCCTTGACTTTGCGCTCCGGCATATATCTTATGTATGTATATATATTTTGGGGAGCTTCCTCTTCTTCCGTAATCAGATGTTCTGGTTTTCGGCGGAATTCTGGATTTTTGGTTACAGCCTCGGTTTCTGATACGGCTTGAGATTCTTCTTTTTCTTCACTTTCAGCATAGAGAGGAGTAAAAAATAAAAATGCGGCTATTATACTCAATATAATGACATCTTTCTTTCTTGCCATCCGGCCACCTCCTTTTTATCAACAAAATTTATGGTAACTCTCTATGGCTACTTTGTCAATAAGAAAACATCCTGGGCTCGGTAAATTTAATTATCTCATTCATCATCCTTACTGCTTCCACGGGATGCCTGCCTGCTGCGGTCTCTGCGGAAAGCATCAGAAAGTCAGAGCCGTCCAGGATGGCATTGGCTACATCTGCGACTTCTGCCCTTGTAGGCCTGATATTCTCTACCATACTCTCCAGCATCTGCGTGGCAGTAATCACAAATTTTCCTTTCCTGTTGCATTTTTTGATAATCTGTTTTTGCACCATAGGGACTTCATATATCGGAATCGATACCCCCATATCTCCGCGCGCAATCATAATTCCGTCTGAGGCATCGATTATCTCATCAATATTGTCAATGCCCCGGCGGTTCTCAATCTTGGCGATAATCTTACACCCCGGTAACCTGTTTTTCACTAAACGCCTTACCTCAAGGATATCTTTTCTGTCCCGCACAAATGACTGCGCAATATAATCGAGGCGGTTTTTTATACCGAACTCGATATCTATCCTATCCTTATGCGTCAACCCCTTAACCTTCAGGTCAACACCGGTGAGGTTCAACCCCTTGTTTTCTTTTAATACGCCCGGTATAACTACTTCTGTCTTAAGGCAATGTCCGTGCCTTGCCCTTACCAAAAGAGCGATATTCCCATCATCTATATATATGTGGCTGCCTATAGTTATGTCTTTTAAATCTCCTGTGTAATCAAAGGGTATAAGATTACCCTGGCCTAAAATATTCCTATTGGTTAAAACAACTTCCTGCTTCTTTTTTAATTCAATTTCCCGTCTGTCTTTAAATCTGCCGACCCTTATGCGATATCCCTGCAAGTCCTGCAATATCCTGACATGCCTGCGGTATCTTTTATTCAGCTGCCTGATCAGGCGTATGCGCTTAAGCTGCTGCGAGTGCTCTCCATGAGAGAAGTTAAGCCTGGCCACATCCATTCCTCCCAGCATCATTTTTTTTAATACAGCCTTTGTCGAGCTTGCAGGGCCGATAGTACAGATTATTTTAGTTTTAACCATTGCTTATTTCCCAAAAATAGCCTTAAAAAAAGCTATCTTTCAATGTTTTATTTCCCAAAGATAGCCTTTTTTAAACCGTTGATAATGTTTCCTACTGCAGGCCTGAATTTATATTTTGGTTCTTTTAATGTCCCGCTTATCTTTATCACGCCAAACCTGCCCGCCTCTCCGATGATTGCCGTAGTAACATCCTTAAAGGTGCCGCTAAGAGGCACGAATTCATCCTGGACCTGTACATTCAAAGAGGCATCAATGGAATTGTCAAAGCCTATCTTAACTGAACCCGATAAATCAGTGATATCACTCTTAAGTTTAAGATTGTCTGTAAAAATATATTTATCGCGGACAAGAAAATCGCAGGAACCTTCATGAAAAATAATCTGCGCAAAATAATCCTTTGCAAAAAGCAGGCTTCCTAAGCCCTTAAACAGGTCCAACTGCCAGAGTTTCCCATCATTAATTAAAATATGACCTGCGCCGCTAAGTTTTGAAATATCGGCATTAAAACCATTTATTTTAAACTGCGCCTGTATTGTCCCGGCAATATCTTCCTTTCTTGCTCCGGTATCGAGTTTAAGTTTCTCTAATTTTACTCCCCGGATATCAGTATTGAACCAGTAAGGAAGGTTATCTGAATTTAGATTCATCTTGGCAGCGGCTTCGATTGTCCCTTCATATAAAGATAAACGCGCAAGCGGCACATCTATCAATCCATCTTTTTGGCTGTAGTTAAGGAAGAAATCTTTGGCCTTTAAACCATACGCTGATACAGAGGGGCCGGAAAATTCGGCGTTGATTGCACAGGACTTAAAATCATTAATATTGCCACTAAAGTCAAACTTTGCATGTACCATGCCTGAGGGCTTAATCTGTTCTAGTTGATTTTTATACTTCTTTAAGGCAACCTGCATATCCTCTAGGGCTATATCTAAGCCACCTCCTACTTCTGCCTCTGGTGCATCCGGCACAATAGTATTAAAGCTGCCCTGAACTGAAAATTCCGAATTACGATATTTTCCGCAAAACCTCGAGAAGTTAACCATCTGTTGATTAACGGAAAAGCTGGATTCCAGGGAGAGGTCCTGAGAAGACAAGGCTAATTGGACTCCCGGAGATTGAAAATTTGTTAACGCGCCTGAGGTTTTGTAAAACTCACCCTGGTATTTTAAATTCAGGTCCTGCCATTTAAGCCCGTTTTGGCTAAAGTCTATCCTTCCTTTAATCTCCTCCAAGAGAGAATTTATTTTTTCTATCTTTGCGCTCGCATTCAAAAAATCAAGGGAGCCGTTTAATTGAAAAATACCTTCCTTGGCATTTAAATCTAAGGATAATTTGCTCCCTCCGTTAAGCTGCACAGGAATGCTGAAGTTAAATTTATCCTTTAATATTTTCGTAAGTAAATCCAGGCTCAAACTGGAGGTAACATTGAGTTTAAACAAAGGGTTTTTAAAATCGCTGAGATTGAGCCTGGCCTGTATAGGTGCGCCCTGAAAATCTGCCAGCAATCTATCAGCTGAAATTCCGGAATTGTTGAAAGCTATTTCGCCGTTGACGCTTCCTATCTTATCTACATAATCCAATCCGGAAAGGTCGGCGTTGAGAATTTGCGCCTTTCCGGAAAAATCCAGCTGTTTATCCTGAAAGGCATATTTTATGTCGGCTTTTATATTAGAATTCAATCTAACTGAAATCTTGTCTTTATTTAACAAAAGATTTTTGCTACCTGCTTCAAGGTTAAGGTAAATAATTTTGTCTTTTACTTTTAGATTAAGCAACGAATCAAGGAGGCCTTCGTTGAAATTAATACCCAGATTTTGATAATAACTCCTGAATTCTTTGGGAGAGAAATTTTGCAGCGAAATCTTTGCCCTCCATTCCTCCCGGGGGATTAAAAATTCTCCCATGCCGTTCATTTTCATTACCGGATTAGCCGGAATCTCTGCCTTGAATCTGAATTTCACGCTTGCCGGCAGGGATAAACTAATATTTATATTTAATTTCTGCATGCTCTTGGTAAAAGGGTCAGGGAAAGTATCGTCCTCAAACCGCAGAGTGCAGTTACTGACAGATATTTTGTAGACAGAAATAGTAAATTTTGACTTTGGCTTTTTTGCCGTTATCTTGGAGATTATGTCCTGAATGTTAAAGGCGTTGTCGGGTCTGCGCTTCAAAAATAGGTTCGGGGATTTAATTTTTACGGTAGGGATAATAATCATTTTCTTAAAAACAGGCAGGATAAAGAACGTGCATGAGGCTTCTTTCAGCTCTAGAAATGTCTTATTTTCATCATAGATGCTTAAGTCTCTTAAAACAAGCCCCTTAAAGATATTGAACTGCAGCTCTTTCAGGCTGACTTTCTTCTGTGTCAAGTCTTGCAGGTTATTAATAATTAAGGATTTTACTTTTACGGGCAGGATTACGCGGTTTAAATAAATTATTCCTGCGGTAAGGATGAGAGTTAAGGCAGTAATGAAAGCGAGGATAACTTTTTTATTTTTTCTCACTGTGCTTTTATCTTCAAAAATTTGACTGCCGCTTGCAAGGCCTCTTTTTTGGTTTTAATTTTTCCTATTGCCTGCATTTCTTCTACCTCGGATAAGATTTTACCTATTACGGGCGAAGGCTCTAATTTAAATTCTTTTATCAGGTCATGGCCGTTAATCAAGCGAGGCATTTTTTTCTCTTTTTTCCTTCTAAAATATTCTTTTATCAGCTTGGAAACCAGCCTTTCATGCCTGAGGCGAGAATCCGGGGTAGTCAGCCTCCCCCTGGTTGCCCTCTGGTCAGCAAGTGATAACAAGAGTACGCTCAACGCCTCTGTATTAGTATCGCGAAAGAACCGAAATATAGCGCGGGTAGTGAGCACTTCATTATCCGCCAGATAACCCGGCCTTAAATGCCAGAATATCATGGTCTTCAAAGTATTTGTTTCTATATTGGAGAGCTTCAGGCGCCGGGCAATATTTTGAGTAATCGCAGCGCCAATTCTTTCGTGGCCGTGGAATATTAATTTTCCCTTTTCGCGGCGCAGTGCGCCAGGCTTACCTATATCATGGAAAAGCGCGCCTAGTTTAAGCAGTGCCAGACGGCTGTGCTCTCCTGCAATAAATTCTTTTAGATAACCTCTGATTTCCTGATTATCCTTGAAATCTTCGGATATGGTCTCTAAGTTCTTTAGGGTTTCCAGGGAATGCTTCCAGACATCAAGGTGATGATAAGGCCCTTGCCACAAACCGCGCATCTTTTCGATCTCCGGGAAAATTACCTTTAAAATCTTTCCCTCATCCATTTGAATCATGCAATCAAAGGATTTTGGCACAGTTAAAATTTTGAATAATTCTTCACGGATACGTTCCCAGGAAACAGTGGATAGCTTTTTTTTGTGTAATTTAGCTAACTTTAACGTTTCTCTATCTATTTTAAAGCCCAATAAGCAGGAAAAGCTGAAGCTGCGTAAAATACGCAGGGGGTCTTCGACGAACGCGCTTTTATCCGCCACCTTGATTAATTTTAAATTTAAATCTTTTCTGCCTTCATAGGGGTCGATGAGGAGTTTATCCAGGTCATTAAACGTAAGCTTTCCTCTTTTCTCACGATGAAGGGTAAAAAATTCCTCCAAACTTAAGGCAATAGTATTAAATGTGAAGTCGCGATGCCGAAGGTCTTCTTCTAAATCCGCACCGCGAAAATCCGTGAAATCCAGTGTATAAGTTCTATTATCTATCTTTTTTATTAAACGGCAGGCACCGTGCTCTTTATCCAGAACAACAAAATTAGACCCGGTATCTTTAGCAAGAACCCTGCCAAAACTTATAGCATTTGTTTTCAAACAAAAATCCAGGTCGGGATTGTCTCTGCTTCGCCTTAAAAGAATATCGCGTAAGAAGCCGCCCACGAGGTAAAGCTTTCTCTTTCTTTTTTTAGAGAAGCGGTAGACCAAACCTATAATTTCAAGGTCTATTGGATTAAAGACGCGAGAGTTCATAAATATCTATTTGTTTTGGTTGAATATCTCTGACTTTGTGATTATGTCGTCTTCAACAAATATTGGTGCATGCGCCCTTACTGCAAGGGCAATGCTGTCTGAAGGACGGGCATCAATAACCTTAAGGGAATTGGAAGTAGTTTTTAAAACTATCTTTGCATGGAAGGTGTTTTCTTCTAATTTATCGATGATAATTTTATCGATGGTGGCATCTAAATTCTCAATCAGCGAATGCAATAAATCATGGGTCAGGGGCCTGGGAGGGATGAACCCGCTAATCTTTAATTTTATCGCCGATGCCTCGGAAAGCCCGATTACAATAGGCAGGACGCGGTTTCCCTCCTTCTCTTTTAGGACAATCAACTGGTCATGCCTTTTTTCATCAATGACGATTTTGTTTAGCTCCATTTCTACCATAGGCGCAATATCTCCTTATCTGGTTGCCTTGCGTTTCTCACGGCTCAAGACATCCTTCAGTTCCGCCATAAATTGCCCCACATCTTTGAATTGCCTGTATACGGAAGCAAACCTTACATAAGCAACGTCGTCCAGGGCTTTTAATTTCTCTATTACCATTTCTCCGATGCGGGAGGAGGAAACCTCGCGGTCGGATTTTTTCTGTATATTCCGCTCTACCTGCGTAATAACCTCCTCCATCTTGTCTATGCTAATAGGCCTCTTTTCGCAAGCTTTCATAATCCCGGCTAAAATCTTCTTGCGGTCAAACGGCTCACGACGGCCGTCTTTCTTTATTACCATGAGGGACACTTCTTCCACATACTCATAAGTAGTAAAGCGCTTGCCGCATTTGGCGCATTCACGCCTGCGCCGCACTGCTGATTCTTCTGCAGTAGCGCGCGAGTCAACTACTTTGTCTTCTTTGTTTCCGCAAAAAGGGCATTTCATTTTAGCTATTTATCGCCTTAAGAGTTCTCACCTTTATCTTTGCTTCCTTTAAGAAATCCATTGCCATCTTGTCAGGGTAGCCGTTATTAATCACAATTTCCTTAATCCCCGCGTTAATAAGCATTTTTGCACAAATAATACAGGGCTGGTTAGTGGCGTAAAGCGTGCCTGCCTTGACAGAAACTCCGTATAGGGCTGCCTGGATAAGCGCATTCTGTTCAGCGTGCAATGCGCGGCAAAGCTCATGGCGCTCTCCGGAGGGAATTTTTAGCTTATCCCTGATGCACCCGATATCAATGCAATGTTTAAGGCCTGAGGGCGCTCCGTTATATCCGGTAGCTAAGATCCTTTTGTTTTTTACCAGTATTGCCCCGACCTTTCTGCGCAAACATGTAGACCTTTTGGAAACCAGGCGCGCCATTTCCAGGAAATATTCGTCCCAGCTGGGACGATTGTGTTTTGCTTTAATTTTTCTTTTCATTTTTAATGAGCACGTAACTTACGCAATGTAATGAACGTAAGTTGCTGTGCGAATTAAATTAAATCTTCAAATCCGGATACAGAGGAAATCTTGCGGTCAAATTTAAAACTTCTTTCTTAATCTCCCTTAGCCTCGCGGGGTTGTCGCTTGAGTCTATTGCATCGCTTAAAAGTGCACAGATTTTACGCATCTGAAATTCCTTCATCCCGCGTGTAGTTACCGCCGCAGTGCCTAAGCGTATCCCGCTGGTTACGGCAGGGCTTTTTCTGTCAAAGGGGATGAGATTTTTGTTAACGGTAATGCCTGCCTGCTCTAAAACAAGCGACGCATCATTACCGGTAATTCTTTTAGGGGTTAAATCCACGAGCAACAGATGCGTATCGGTGCCGCCGGAAACAATGCGAAAACCTTTTTTTGCAAGGGCCTTGCCAAGTTCCCTCGCATTTTTTATTATCTGCCTTTGGTACTTTCTAAAATTTGCGCTCATTGCTTCTTTAAAACAGGTGGCCTTGCCTGCAATCACATGCATCAGCGGCCCGCCCTGTATACCGGGAAAAATCTGGGAATCTATTTTTCTGGCAAATTCCTTCCTGCAAATTACAAAACCGCCGCGCGGCCCGCGTAATGTCTTGTGCGTGGTGGAAGTGACGAATTCCGCATAAGGCACAGGAGATGGGTGCGCTCCCGCTGCCACTAAACCGGCGATATGCGCCATATCCACGAGAAGATACGCGCCTGTTTTATCGCAAATCCTGCGGAACTGCTTGAAATCAATCTTCCTGGGATACGCAGAGGCGCCTGCGAGAATCATTTTTGGTTTGTGCCTTTTTGCCAATTCCAGAATCCGGTCATAATCTAAAGTTTCGGTTTTACGGTCTAAGCCATAGCCGATAATTTTATAAAACATCCCGGAAAAATTGTGCGGGTGGCCATGCGAAAGATGGCCTCCTGCGGATAAATCCATGGCTAAAACTGTATCGCCTAATTTTAGCGCGGCAAAGTAAACAGCCATATTCGCCTGTGTCCCGGAATGCGCCTGAACATTAACATGCTCGGCATCAAAGAGTTTCTTTGCCCGTTCAATAGCCAAGTTCTCTGCCTCATCCACATTCTCACAGCCTCCGTACCAGCGATGCCCAGGATAGCCTTCTGCGTACTTATTAGTTAAAACTGAGCCCTGTGCCGCAAGTACGGCTGCTGAAGTAAAATTTTCCGAGGCAATTAACTCCAGGTTTTCTTCCTGCCTTTTTAATTCATTTTTTATTACCCGATAAATCTGCGGGTCAACGCTGTTTAAATGTTTCATATTTTTCTTTCGCTGCATATTTGTCTTTCTATTTCTTTAATTTGATTCAGGCGCCTCTTGTGCCTCCCCGCCAGAAATTCTGCATTTAACCAGACCTGCAAAATTTTTTTGGCCGAGGCTTCGCTTACAAAACCGGAACCTAATACCAATACGTTGCTATCATTATGTTCGCGGGCTAGCCTGGCTGCTTTGGTATTGCAGCACAATGCTGCGCGCACTCCGCGTAGCCTGTTTGCCACAATGGAATTGCCTATCCCGCTTTTACAAATTAAGATGCCGCGGTTGTATTTTTTTTCTGAAATAGCCTTGGCTAATTTATAAGCAAAAGCAGGATAATCGCAGCGCTCATCAGAATAAGTGCCTAAATCTTTTGCCTCTAAACCAATTCTTCGCATGTAGGATTTTAGTTTCTCTTTTAAGGCAAATCCTGCGTGGTCTGAGGCGATGAGTATAGGCTTCATATTATATTACTTATCCTTTCTACGGCTTCTTTGATTACCTGGAATGTCTTCTCGTAAAATTCCAGAGGCTTGCCTATAGGATCAACAATATTCAGGTTGTTATCGTTTATTTTAGCAAATTCTTTCAATAAAAAAAGCCTATTTTTTACTTCCGGGGCAAGGCTCAAGATTCTTTCTTCGTGTTGCTTCTCCATAACCAATATAATATCGGATTTTTTAATCATCTCCTTGGTTACCCTCTGCGAACGATGTGCCGACGCATCTATCCCTTCTCTCCTTAAAACCTCTTTTGTCCCTTCAGTGACACCCAGGCCCGAAAGAATCAATGTCCCTGCTGACAAGACTTCAACATCTGCCCGGTTTTTTTCTTTGAGCACCTTCTTTAACAAGGCCTGCGCCATGACAGAACGGCAGGAATTCCCTGAGCAGATAAAAAGTACGGTTTTGTTTTTAACCACTGCCTCAATTTCTTCTTTTTTTATGGCACCCAACCTTACAATTTTTATAGGTTCAACCGTCAAATCCACCACCGAAGATTCCGCAGCCAATCTGGTATTGCCTGCATCAACGGCAAGCTCCACTAAACCCTCAAGGTCTTTTATCGCTTCCTGGAAAGTTACAGGCGCGTTCCTTCCGGAAATATTTGCCGACGGGCAAGCTATCGGAATCCCCGCCTCTTCAATTACTTTCAAAGCAATTTCATTATCCGGCATGCGCAGCCCTACTTTTCCCGTATCCTTTGATTTCAGGATTAAGGTTAACGGCCCCGGCCAGAATTTGTCTATGAGCTTATAAGCGCAAACCGGCACAGCCCTGGCAAACTCTTCGATTCTATCTTTTCGCTCTATGTGTATAGAAAAAGGTTTATCCTGGGGCCTGTTTTTAATTTCGTATAATCTATTTATAGCGTCTTTATTTAACTTATTGGCTGCGATGCCATACACCGTTTCCGTAGGGATAATCACTAAGCCCCCGGATTTTAAAACCTCGGCAGCTTCGTTTATAAGATAAAACTCCGGGCTGGATGGGTCTATTTTTACGATCTTAGTTTTAATCATATCTTAAGCTTAATTCTTTTAATCTTTGCGGCCATCGTTCTTTTATGGCTAGCCAATTTCAAATTTATGGAAGCATCCCTAATACCTAAAATCTCCAAAGCAAATATTGCGGCATTTTTTGCGCCTGCTCTTCCAATCGCCATGCAGGCAACGGGAATTCCAGCAGGCATCTGTACTATGGATAATAATGAATCCAGCCCTTTAAGGCTTTTGGTTTCTATAGGAACACCTATCACGGGCTCGGTAGTATGGGCTGCAACCACGCCTGCAAGGGCTGCTGCCCCTCCTGCTGCGCAGATGAAAACTTTTACGCCTTTTTTTGGGACAGACTCTACATATTTTGCTAATTCTCTCGGTGTCCTGTGCGCTGATAAAACCTTTACTTCAAAGCCGACTTTAAATTTTTTCAATAAATCAATTGCCTCCTGCATTGTTTCTAAATCAGACTGGCTACCCATGATTATGCTTACAGCCTTCTTCATAAACCCTCCATTGCTTTCCTGCCTATATCCCTGCGATAATGCATGCCTTCAAAATGAATCTTCTCAACTGCCTGATAGGCTTTATCAATCGCCTCTTTTATGGTATTGCCTAATCCCGTTACGCCTAAAACTCTTCCCCCGTTAGTAATAATTTTTGGCTCGCCACCCCCTGAGCTCGTAAGCTTTTTAGTTCCCGCATGAAATACTACCGCATCTTCCATTTTTGCCGCTTCCTCTAAACCAAAAATCTGTTTCCCTTTTTCATAACTCCCGGGGTAACCTTTGGAAGCACAAACCACGCAAACGCAGGCGCGATTCATCCAGCTTAATCCGCCGAGTGAAGAGAGTTTATTCAATTTTCCTTCGCTGGTAGCTAACATTGCCTCTAAAAGGTCTGATTCCAGGCGCGGTAAGATTGCCTGCGTTTCAGGGTCTCCGAAACGCACATTGAATTCCAAGGTCTTCGGTCCGTCTTTGGTTAACATCACGCCTGCATATAAAACGCCTTTGTAGACTATGCCTTCTTTTGCTAATCCGTCTATTGTACGATAGATTATTTTTTCTAGAATCTCTTTAAATAATGTATTGGTGACTACTGGTGCAGGTGAATAAGCGCCCATGCCGCCGGTATTGGGCCCTTGGTCATTATCAAAAATTCTCTTGTGGTCCTGGCTTGAAGCCAAAGGAATAACTTCTTTTGAATCTGTAAAAACAAGTATGGAAGCCTCCTTACCCTCAAGACAATCTTCAATAATCACTTTGTTGCCTGCATCACCAAAAATCTTATTTCCTAAAATTAAAGTAACAGCCTGCATTGCTTCATCAACTGTTTTTGCAACAATTACGCCTTTACCCTGCGCCAGTCCGTCTGCCTTGATTACGCAAGGAGTGGTTCTTTTTTCTATATATTTTTTGGCCTCATCTAAATTTTCAAAGATCTTAAAATCAGCGGTAGGTACATTATATTTAGCCATTAGTTGTTTGGCAAAGACCTTGCTTGCCTCCAGCTGTGCTGCTTTCTTATTCGGCCCGAATATCCTTAATTTATATTTGCTAAATTCATCAACAATACCTAAAGCAAGCGAAGCTTCAGGCCCGACTACCGTTAAATCTATCTTCTCTTTTCTTGCAAATTCTAATAATCGGGGTATATCCTCCGTCTTTATGTCAATGCATTCTGCAACCTGAGAAATCCCTGCGTTTCCGGGTGCGCAAAAAACCTTATCCGCCAATTTAGACTGCGCTATCTTCCAAGCCAGCGTATGCTCCCTGCCACCAGAACCGATAACCAAGATTCTCATATCTATTTTTGAGGCGATTCGAATTCAAAGACTCTTATTTTTATTGTATTCGAAGTAAAGTCACCTAATAAAAAAGGAACCCAGCTTAATACTGTTTGTGAGCATGGAGATGAATAAGTGCATATTATAGAGTAGTCTCCTACGTATAAATCATACCATTTATCAAGTGTTACTCTAAAAATAACTTCCTCTCCAGGTTTTACCTGATGTGTTTTTTCAAAAGGAACTGACATCTTTTCCAGGAGTTCCGTATGAATGTATTTCTGTGTAAGCCCAGATTCATTTCTAACATCATTTCTAAATACTTGAAAACGAAAATTACCCCTTTCTCCTATGCTATCTATATCAGAATAAAAATCACATAACATAAAGGGTTGCTGTGTTTTATTCTTCAAAACTATTTCAAGAGTTATGGGTTCTCCCAATAAATACGACCACTTATCAGACTTAATCGTAAATTCTAATTTCTGCTCATCAGTTTTTACAATATCCTGCTGTATATCCTTTTGGGCACCCCTAATATATTCGCATATCTTAAGAAGAGTATCTTTTGCTTTTAGAAATTCTGGAGAAACTTCATCATCGCTATCCCATGTAAAATTTTGTTGTTTTTCGTTATATGCTACCTTAAGATGATAGACAAATGCAGAAGCATAAGTATTAGTTTCTCTTTTAACAATTGTATTTTTCATTTCTATAATCTTGTGCTCCTCAATCCATTTGCTAAATTGACTTAACTGTTCTGGAGTAAGCTTTATATGCTTTTCGTATCTGTTATACGCCTCTAAAGACTGAGGAGACGGCCTAGTTTCATCTTTCAAGGTATACCAGATATAATCTAAATTATTATCTTTTATTTTAATTTCGGTCAAACCAGCACCATTATATTCAATATCTATATCTTTCCCTCTGCTAGTTGGTAGGTTTTGATTATTTACTTCTTGCGCTAAGGCTGTAGAAATAAAAAAGAAAAAATAAGCTAGAATTGAGGCCTTCATAAAATGTCTCATTCTTCCATTCCTTTCTTCAGGGACAGTCCCCTTTTAAGCATTCCTGATAGCTCTGACGGGGACAGTCCCTTCAAGAGCTTTTACTTTTGCTCTTTCTTTAAGGGCAATATCCCTGCTAATTCGCCGATTACATTTACTAATTCTGTATTTGTAGGTATAACTACCTTGGCATTATTTGCCAGTGCATGCTCAACTGCTTCGAGTTTCCTTAGGACCTGGGCATTACCGACAAAAAACTTTTCCGCGGCTTCATTTACCAGCTTTATCGCTTCAGCCTCGCCTTCCGCCTCTAAAATCCTTGCCTGCTTTATACCTTCTGCCTTTTTAATTTCAGCCCTTTTTTGTCCGTCAGCAGCAGTTTCTGTGGCTGTGGCATAATCAATTGCGGAAATTTTTTCGTTCTCTGCCTTGACTACCTTATTCATGGTCTCCTGAACATCTTTGGGAGGATCAATCTCTTTGAGCTCAGTCCTTACTATCTCTATCCCCCAATTAGCAGTCTCATTCATTAGGGTCTTGTGCAGTTCGTCGTTGATTTTACCCCGCTCGCTATTGGCAGATTTTAAGGTTAGGGTTCCGATTATATTTCTTAAGGTGGTCCTGGCCAGATTAACAATCTGGTATTGATAGTTATAAACGCTATAGATAGAATTCTTCACGCTTGCCTCATCGGGTTTGACCTTGAAATAAACCTGGGCATCCACGCGGGCATTCAGGTTATCAAAAGTAATAATTTCCTGCGGTTCTGCATCAACCATCTGCTCGGTGATATTAACCGCATAAATATGCTCAATGAAAGGGAAAATCCAGTTAAATCCGGGCGTGGCAAAACGATTATACTTGCCTAACCTCTCAATCAGACCTCTGTGCGTAGGCCTGACAATCCTGATTCCAAATAAAAATATGGCTACGATTACTGCTATTATCAAATATAAAATGTTCATTCCTGCCTCCTTTCAATGAGCACATAACTTACGAACACGCTAGTGTGAGTAAGTTATTGTGCGAATTGATCCGCCAAAGAACTTTGGCGGATTAGCTTAAACTATTTCTACTTCTTTTTTACCCTGTATTACTTCGCCAATAACCCATGCTTTCAAACCCTGCTTCGCCAATTCCCCCATTATTCTTTCTGACCCGGCACTATCAACAATTAAAACCATCCCTATCCCCATATTAAAGGTATGATACATCTCCTTATTTTCAATGCCGCCTTTATTCTGGATAAGCTGGAAAATCTTCGGCACTACCCAGGAATGTTTATTAATCCTCACATTAATATTGCCA
>JAQUAH010000129.1 GCA_028687345.1 Candidatus Omnitrophota bacterium
TGGACACGTCCATTGTTGCCGTATGCATTAGGTTTTGCTGCGGGCGCCATGATTTTTGTGGTGATTGAAGAGGTCATTCCTGAATCACAGCGTAACGGCCACACGGATCTGGCTACGGCAGGAACTATATTGGGTTTCCTGGCCATGATGATCCTGGATGTGGCTTTTAGCTAATATAGGAAGGAGTGATTTAATGGCAAAGGTTAAAAATGTCGGAGAGGTGTATAAGTGCGATATTTGCGGTAATGTGGTTGAAGTCAAGGAAGTGGGAGGCGGCGAATTAGTCTGCTGTCAGCAGGCAATGGTCAAGATAGAAGGGTAATAAGTAGGATAAGGAGGAAAATATGGTTATAAAGGATAAGGTGATAAAGGCAATAAATAAACAGATCAATGCCGAGTTGTATTCGTCATACCTGTATTTGGCAATGGCGGCCTACTTTGCGGCTGATAACTGGCTGGGTTTTGCCCAGTGGATGAAGGTTCAGTCCAGGGAAGAGAATGCGCACGCCATGAAATTCTATGAGTACCTGCTGGAAAGGGGCGGGCGAGTTACCCTTTCAGCTATCGAAGCGCCTGCCAAAGAATGGAAGTCAGCCTTGGATGTCTTTGAGGCGGTGTATGCGCATGAATTAAAAGTTACCGGACTGATTAATGACCTGCTGAAAGTCGCCCGGGAAGAAAACGATACTGCCACAGAGTCAATGCTGAAGTGGTTTATTGACGAGCAGGTGGAAGAGGAAGCCAATGCCGTGGCCATCGTTGAGAAATTAAAGGTGATCAAGGGTTTCGCCAACGGCCTGTTGATGCTTGACCATGAACTTGGCGAAAGAAAATAAGCGCGCTTAAATAAATAAACGGGCTGGTTGTAATTTCCTTTCCCTAAAAATTTCGGCAGTTTTTTGAATAGTTCCTCGCTTCGCTCGGAATTAATTCGGCCAAACAATTTACGTTCACTCTGTTCCGTAAATTGTGGCCTCATTTAAGATAGCGCTCACCCTACGCTTATAGGCACTTGACGCTTATTGGAATTGCGCCAGTGTCCCCTTGTGGGGAAGTTGCACGGGTGTCCCGTTTTCGGGAAGGCGGGGCGCGGGGTGGGGGCCGCACCCCGCCCAAGCAGTTCTTTGAAGCCCTAACCGCAAGAGGCGGGGCAGAGCGCAAAGCACCCGGCCCTATCGGATGGGCCGGTGTCCCGCAGGTGCGGGAACATAGCGGGAGAGGAGCTTTCCGGAAAAGAGTTTGTTTGTGAAGGCTGGGGTGGGGTTTCAGAGGGGCGAAATACAATAATTTAGAGCAAGCTCCCCATAGCCTCAAGATAAATCTTGAGGCTGTTTGTTTTTAGTTGGTGCTTCGGGTAGGCTTATGATAAAATAAAGACTACCCTCATGTTAATCTTAACAGACGGAAATGAGGAAAGTTAAGTATAATTGAGGAAAAGCGGAAGGGGAATGATGGGGAAAAGGTTATTTGGTTTAATAACAATCTTGTTATTACTAGGCTTGTGCTTACCAGTTGTAAGCTCAGCCGAAACTACTTGGCGAGAAAAGATAAGGGAAAAATTGAAGCAGAGAATTGACAAAGAACAAGAAACAACAGATTCTAAATCAGAGCGCGCTAAATTCGTATTCCGAGGAATGGACTACCACGAAATGACGTATGATAACATGCAGCGGTCTTATGGTGAGTACGTGCCTGCGGAAAACAAAGAAAAAGAAGGCAAGTACCCATTAGTCATCGTTCTTCACGGTGGTGGAGGTACCGGAAAATATATGGCCGCACTTACTGGATTTAACCGCTTGGCAGAGCAAGAGAAATTTATAGTTGTCTATCCTGACGGCATAGAGAGACGCTGGAACGATGGGAGAAATTTCCAAGAATATAAGTCTCAGCGTGAAAATATCGATGACGTAGGATTCATATCGGCACTGATTGACCAATTGGCAACACAGTATCCGGTTGATTTGGAGCGAGTATACGTGACTGGGGTATCTAACGGAGCGATGATGACTCACAGATTGGCAGTAGACCTATCCACCAGAATAGCTGCAGCAGCGATGGTGGATGGAAACATACCCGAAAACTATTTCTCTAAAGGAATTCCCAGTAAGCCGGTACCCATAATTATTATGAACGGCACTAAAGATCAACTTATGCCGTGGGAAGGCGGGGAAATTGGCTTAGAAGGAAAAAGTAAAGGACGTGTAGTGTCGACAGAGCAAACCGTCAATTTCTGGCTAAAGCACAACAAATGCGAGGTGTCTAACCAAATGATTTACAAGCCAGATCGTGACCCTAACGATGGGACAACAGTACGTATACATAGCTACAAAAATAAGGATAATGAGGTAATGGTGGTACTGTATGCCATTGAAGGAGGCGGGCATACCTGGCCAGGAGCTTCAGAAGATATCCCTCAAGCTCCGCGGGGCTTTCCAAAAACAGCTATTGGGTTAACCTGTTTTGACATTAATGGTACCGAGGAGATCTACAACTTTTTTAAGCAACATTCACGGAAACGAGAAATGACAGAATAAAATTCTAACAAGAGAGACCAGCTTTACCCCGGTATTATTAACACCCGGCCTTAAAGGATAGGCCGGTGTCTTGCCACTGCAAGATGTCCCGCTTTCTACGGGAAGACGGGGCATTCTTGGTATTTCTCAAGAGAAGTAAGCGGAGGAGGTTGTTCTATGAGGAAGATTTATTGGTTTTTGTTATTAGTTATGATCCTCTCTGGCTGCGCCACAAAAACGGCTTATCTGAACACGCAAAAGCCGCCAGAAGAGGTCAAAAAGGATAAAGCTGATTGCCAGGCAGCAGTTGATTGCTCGGAATATAAAGATGCCGGTTTAAAACAGAAGAAATTCGACCAGTGCATGAAAGACAAAGGTTATAATGTTGTTTCAGAGGATAAGGCTGAGAAGACCCAGGGGTTTAATGAGCTTTGGGTAAAGCCGCAAGCAGATTTCAAGGCCTACGAAGCAATTTTTATCGACAAAGTGGACCTGACTCAAGCGAAAGTAAAAAATACTGCAGTTCCCAATACCAAAGTAACCGATGAAGATATAAATAATCTGGGCCAAGAGATGTTAAAGCGCTTCTCTAAAACTTTGGGGATTGTAATACCGGTTATTTCGGATAGAGAAGAGGCGGCAGACAAGAAAGTTCTTTGTATCAACTTGAAATTGAATAATATTATTCAGACTAATGTCGGACTTGGCGTAGCGTTAGAAGCAGCAGGCGAGGTGTCGGGGTTGCCTCTACCAGGCGCCCCGGCAGGATCATTTTCTTTTGAATGTACAATTACTGATTTATCCAGCAAAGAAGAATTAATAGTTATTTCAAGCGAAACTAAAGCGGATAAAAATGCTTCTCTGGCAGGATTGGAAAAGTTTGAGCGCTGGAAATGCGCATACAATATTATGGATTATTGGGCAGACCATCTGGCGGCATTGCTTGCCAAAGAACGCGGTCAGAAATACAAATCCCAGCTTAGAATTAAATTGATTGATTTTTAATATTTCAGTTTTTGCGCCAAAAAATTATACGGTAAGGAAATTATCTGTAATATTTGAATAATTCCATGCTATAATAAATAAAATAAAATTATTCAAATATATGGAGATTTTTCTAGATACATTGGGGGCGCGGTGCACAGGCTAAGGATGCAAGGAGGATAGGTTGACAAGAGATAATTATTCATATAAAAAGTATCAGAAAGAATTGGCCAGGAAAAAGAAGGCAGAGGAAAAGAAACAAAGAAAACTGGAGAAAAAAGCGATGGAGGCCACGCCTGAATCTGGGCAGGCCCCCAATGACCAGGCTGTCTTAGAATAAAGAAATACTTGCAATCTTTTTTAAAAGTCTTATAATCACAACTCAAGGCTAAATCCTTAGCGGAAATACACCCGGACTTATAGGCACCCGCCGCTATTGGATGCGGCGGTGTCCCGCCATTGCGGGAATAGGCCGGTGTTCGCTATTGCACACCCGAACCTATAGGATGGTTCGGTGTTCGCTACTGCGAAGGAGGAAACATGGCATACCAGGGTGGTGGTGGTGGATTCGGAGGGCCGCGGGAGATGCACAAGGCAATTTGTTCGGAATGCAAGAAAGAATGCGAAGTCCCGTTTAAACCCAGAGATGATCGTCCGATATACTGCAAGGAATGTTATTCAAAGCGCAAGAACGAAGGTCGTTAAAAGAAGAGATGAAAAGAGGGGTTTCTCCTTAGTGAAGTTAGAGAGGAACCCTTTTTTCTCGCTTCCGACACCTCATCAATCTGAAGTCCTCCTCCAAGCCTCTGTTTCTTAGCCTATGCCTTGGGTTGTCTACATTATCCATTGTAACGACGGCAAACTCTACATCGGCATCACTAATAACCTCTAACGCATAAAAAGGACGAAGGATGAAAAAGGTCGATTGCTTAAAATGTAAGCAGAAAAATTCTTGTTGTGATTTTGGGGCATGGGTGGATTTAGAAGAGGCTAAGAAAATATTACTCCTTGGCTTAAAAGGAGATTTTTATCATCTTGAAAAGGATAAAGATTTTCCTTCCGGATATAGAGTGGGAACCAGGTGTGAAGATAATCCCTGTTCTTTCCTTACTCCGGAAGGGTTGTGTTCTATTCACAAAGTTGATTATAATTTAAAGCCAAGTCACTGCAGAGAATTTCCATATGAAAATGGGAAACTATCTCCGTTTGCAGACCTATTATGCTCGGTAGTTAAATTAAAAAGAAAAACAAAGAAAAAACCGGATAGATTAAAATGAATATTTTTGTAGGCAATTTGTTATTTAAGGCCACTGAAGACG
>JAQUAH010000015.1:0-15758 GCA_028687345.1 Candidatus Omnitrophota bacterium
GGGGTGGTCCCGCTTATTGTAATTACTGCCAATGAGTAGCCTAAAAACATGCTGCCGGAATCCCCCAAAAATATCTTTGCCGGATTGAAATTAAAGGGGAGGAACCCTAGGGCTGCACCGGATAAAATAATGCCATATATGCCTAATGGGTTATTAGAAAATATCAATGATGAAAAAAACAGCATTAATGAAGATATGGCAGCAATACCCGCTGCCAAACCATCAATATTATCCAGAAGATTAAATGAGTTGGTAACTCCGACAATCCATAACAGCGTCAAGGGGATGGCCAAAAAATTGCTTAACGGCAGCCCTAAAACAATCCCGGAAAAAATCACGATACAACCTGCCACAATCTGGATAAATAATTTAGTATAGGGAGCCAGATGAAACTTATCATCTATTAATCCTGTTACAAATAAAATCGCTCCGCCCAGAAAGAATCCCCACATATTTTTATATTGGGGATTCAAAAATAAAATCGAGATAATGGAAGAAAGATATATGCTTACTCCGCCTAGGATCGCGGTAGGTTTTTTATGCCAACGGTCGGCGCGGGGGTATGCTATAAGACTGTTTTTAATGGCGATTGTACGAATTATCGGGGTGAAGATTAAACTTAAAACAAACGGTACTAAAAAGTATATTGTATAATTCATTTTTTAGAAGTAACCTTTACCTATAAAATCTGAAAAATTCTTTATATAAGATTTTATATATTATATCATTTAAAACTATTTACTACAAATCAATATATGACTATACAAATTCTCTATATCTTTTATTAATCTTTCTTTTGTAAATTCTCCCCTTACAAAATCTCTCGAACGCAATTCTATATCCTTCCTTAAATTAGCATCTTGTAATAATAAAATCATTGCTCTGGAAAAATTAAAAGAATCTTCTGATTTTACTATTACTCCTCTTTCCAGAATCTTAAAGCCCATATTATCTGCATTATTCCTTGCATTGTATCTAATTTCTTTTCCTAATAAATCTCTCACCCCTCCTACATCTGTTGCCACGACAGCTTTCCCGGAAGCCATGGCCTCAATCAAGGATACCGGCGTTCCTTCGTTTATTGAAGTTAAAGCCACAATATCAGAATCCGAATAAATAGCAGGTAAATCTTTCTGCCAGCCTAAAAAAGAAACATGTGTATGTATATTGAGTTGCCTGGAATAATTCTCTAATGCAGGCCTAAGCTGGCCATCTCCAATAATTCTAAATTCCAGGCTCATCTCTGGGCAATCTCTAATAACTGCAGCTGCAGCCTCAAGAAATAAGCGGTGATTTTTAATCGGGACCAACCTCCCTACAATGCTGATATTTAAAGTGTTTGAATTTCTCGGGGCGATATTTAAAAACCTCTCCAATTCAAACCCCAATGGGATAACCTTTATCTTGTCTTCTTTGCATATATGCCAATAGATAAGTTCGCTCTTAATAGAGCTGCTTACTGTAACCAAGGTATGGGTAAAAGACGCTAAAAATCGTTCGATAAAAATAAAAAATTTAGTTTTAAATCTATTAAAGTAACCGCTGAATGCATGCCCATGAAATGTATGAATAAGCTTTATCCGTTTACTCTTGGGCTTAGAAAGATTATATAAGATTGCCGCTAATCTACCAAGAGTACCAGCCTTGGCTGTATGCGTGTGGATTATATCGGGATGTTCGGCATTTATAATATTATATATTTTTTTAAAAGCTATTATGTCGCTTAAAAAACCCAGCTCTCGTCTTAATTCAGGAATTAAAAGAGGTTTTATGTTTTTCTGATGAGCATAATAAAGCATGTCGCCTTCATCTTTACTTACATTTCCGCAAATAAGTAGTGAGTTAAACCTAGCTTTATCTAATCCTTCAGTAAGTAAAATTACATGAATCGCCGGGCCTCCGATATTCAGCCTGGCGATGATTCTTAATATCTTTATCTTTTTCATTTTCTATTTATCTTGAATAAGGTAAGGCGGGTATTTAACTTATTGTTTTTTCACATAACTTACTATATCTTTAATTATTTCCGCTAAGGTATAGGTTGGCTTGAATCCGATTAGTTTATTTATTTTAGAAATGTCCGGAATACGGCGTTGCATGTCTTCAAAACCTTCCTCATATGCTTTTTCATAAGGAATATACTTTATTTTTGAACTACTCTTCGTTATTTTGATTATCTCTCTTGCTAACTTTTCAATACTTATCTCTTCCTGGCTTCCGATGTTAAAAACTTCACCGACAGCCTTCGGCTCATCTATAAGCCTAATCAATGCCTTAACGACATCTTTTACATGGACAAAGCACCTTGATTGCTTGCCAGTGCCATAGACTGTGATGGCTTTATTTTTTAGTGCCTGTTCAATGAATCTGGGTAGAACCATTCCGTAGGCCCCGGTTTGCCTGGGCCCTACCGTATTAAAAAGCCTCACAATTACTGCAGGTACATTTTTCTGTTTCCAATAAACGTAGGCCAGCATTTCATCTACAGCCTTGGCAGTAGAATAACTCCAGCGGCTTTTTAAAGGAGAACCTAATATGCGGTCGTCGTCTTCTTTCAAGGGGCCATTCGTATTTTTACCATAAATCTCGGAGGTTGAAGTAATCAATACTTTCTTATGATATCTATGTGCCATCTCCAATATCATTTCACTTCCCTTGATATTGGTAGTTAATGATTCTAAAGGCTTTTTCACTATCAGCTCTACGCCCACAGCTGCGGCCAAATGAAAAATAACATCGTTTTTTTCTACAAGCTTATCTACAAGATTCTCATTTAATACGGTATCTACAACAAGCTCAAAGCGAGAATTTCCCTCTAACTGAGAAACATTCTCTAATCTGCCTGTAGAAAGATTATCTAAGGCGATTACTTGATGCCCGTTATTTATAAGTTCTTCAGATAAATGCGAACCAATAAAACCTGCGCCTCCAGTTATTAATAGTTTCATTTAAGTTTTCTCCTTAGGTTATCTAAAAATAAACTTGTTTTTCTGATATCCTGCCAATTAGCGTTACAAAATAATCCGGATATTCCCAGGAATAGGAATACGGACCTGATAACCCATCCTAATAACCCAATCTTTACATTAAAGAGAATCAAAAAAAATATATTTACCAGAATTGTTAAGATTATAACAATGCTTATGTTTTTTAGAGGAACGCATATCTGCGAATCTCTACATTGCTCCCTTATCCACCCAGAAATTTCACTTGTTGTAACATAATTGTCTGAGCACCGCTTGGTCTTCGTAAATAATTTTATCAAGAAACTCGCAAAAAAACTTTCTTTTATCGTTAATATATTCATTTCTACATCTACTGTAAAGATTCTGTGTAAAAATTGTAAAAAACTATACCTGAAGCCTATCTTGATTATTTGCACAAATCTATTAATTAATTTGTAAATATGGCTATTCCTATATATCTGGAGCAAAGAATTTTTTAACCAAAAATACCTGGTACGTAATTTAATTAATAATTTAATGGATTGGCTATTCTTAATAAGAATATTTAAGTTCATTGTTTTATATCCACAATTATCCCTGATATAATATATAAATCTGAAGTAAAATTAATCTGGCTTCCTATCTTCATAGGATAATTCTTAAAATAGAATTCTCCATTAATATTACTGCATAATAAATTTAGCAAAGCTGTGACGTCGCTACGATACGGATCATTAATAAAAATTACCTTATTTTCCTCTACTTTTAATGCCTGAATCTCAGAGGATTTACGATTCAAAATTTCTTCTAATTTTCCGACTATCCTGCCATATTCATCTTTTTCGGTATGCCCTTGATTAATTATACCCGATAACTCAGGAGAGAGGGCGGAAAATTTTACTTTCACCTTTAGCCACTGTTCTTTTCTTGGATAACCCGGCGTCAGCGGAACTGCTATTGCTTTATATTTGTCCGTCCTGAATTCAAAGGAGGAATCGTAGATGATGCGTTTATCCTTATGATACAGGCCGTTATCTTTAACTTCTGCTTTAAGTTTCAGTTTTACGGGTATTTCATTTAATCCTTCAGCATCTTTCATGATAAAATCCCGCTGATTATTTGGATAAAGATAAAATTTATACTGGTATACCTTGCTTTCTCCAATCCATGATATCTCGGCTATTTTATTACCTGCGATATCAAATTCTTTATCTCCTAATGTGATTAATTTTAAGGTCTCTGGAGGCAATTTTATCAAATTACACGGCAATTCAATCTCGACGATTTCTCTTTCCGGCCCTTGGATTTTAATATTTTTTATTTTATATACAAAATAAAACATCGGTATCAGAAAAAATAAAATCAGTATTATTGAAAAATCAATAATATTTATCTTTCCAAAAAGCCTTCCTTTTTCATCAATAATCATTTTTTTTCTCCTCTTTCTTTATTTTTATCTAAAACTAAACTATAACCGGTTGCGGTAAAAATAAGCAATAACGGTTCAACTGCCCAGCGATGCCTTCCTTCTACATAAAAAAGACTCTGGGTTAATGAAATTATCAAAAGAAACAAAAGGATTAACGAGGCATGTTCTCTTGTCGTTTTTTTGCTTGATTTTAAGGTAGAATAAATTCCAATTATTGCAAAAAAAAGCGCTATGGAATATAAAAACTTATAAATCAGGAGATATGCTTTCGGATAATAAATCCCTGATTCAGGAGAAAACCACCAAAAATAAAATAATTTCTTGAAAAAGAGTTCTATGAATTTTCCTGGGTTTTTTCTTATAAAATTTATGGCTTCTGTACGAAACAGATTTCTTTGTTCTAATTCGCTCAAAGTCATAATCTTGTTATAAAGGGGCCTGTCTTCTTTTATTACTATGCCACCCGAAGGTATATGCGATGTCCCGGTTGCATTAATATTATTCCCCCTCCAAAAAACTTCTGCATCAGTTGTGGTCATAAACACAAATTCTTTGTGTACTAGGAAATTTCGGATAACCCACCCAGATACAAGAAGCGAAGTTACGATTAAGACTGATATGATATTAATAATAACCTTTTTGGGATTATCTTTTTTATAACACAAGAAAAGCCAAATAAACCCGAATGGTATAAATACAATGACGGTTGACCTGGTCAAAATACATAATCCCGCTATTGTGCCTGTCAATAAACTGCGCTTAAGAGTTAACGCTTCTCTTAAATACACAAAAGACCAAACTGTAGACAAAAACAAAAACGCATCGAGTATTAAGGCATGAAGATTCAATGTGCTATATATGATTAATCCAGGATGAAAGACATATAACCAACCAGCTATAAGCCCCACCTTCGAACTGGCAATACGTCTACCTAAATCAAATACAAGAATACAGATAAGGCTTGAAACTATTATCTGTAAAATAATAATGGCATCGTGATTTATACCGAATAATTTATAAACGATTGCACAGATAAATGGATATAGCGGGGTTGTGCATGAATAATAAGTAGTATTTAAATATATATTTTTAAATCCGTACCCATTAACCAAGTTTCTCGCAATGGCGTCATACTCCCATGCCTGTATAGATTGATGCGCCCTGAAATATAAAAACACGGCCAAACGCACTGCAAAAGCCAAAATAATAAGAAGAAAAATCCATTTTTTATTCTTCATTTTGAATATCGCTTAATTATACCCCTTTTAAAGGCATTAAAACATACAAATAAAAGACCTCTGGTTGTCAGCTTTAATTGACATATAGATTTCTGTCTTTTTATATGGTCCCATATTTTTTGAGGACGAAAGTAAAATTCCCTGTAAGCCCTCTTTTGCCAGTATAATAAATCAGCGCTCGTTAAATTTTCAAGGTGATGAACGGATTGTGTATAAATGCCGTAGTTAGCAAAATCAAAATCATCTATAAGACCTTTTCTATTCATCTCATTATAAACTTCGCTGCCCGGGAAAGGTTTGAATAAAAGAAATTTGGCAAAATCAGGATCGGCTTCTTTTGCAAATGCGATAGTTTTAGTTATGGTAAGCTTCGTTTCTCCGGGCAAACCAATCATAAAAAAGGCCCAGGTTTTGAATCCTTTTCTTTTTGAAAGGTCTAGCGACTTTTTTACCAGCTCCGGAGGTATGTTTTTTCTCACATTCTTCAAAATATTCTCATCTACGCTTTCTACTCCGAAAGCCACATTTTTGATTCCTATGGATTTAAAAGCATCCAATATATCATCATCAATAAAATCCGCCCTCAGCCCATTTAAAAATTCAAAATTAATATTATAATTCTTTTTTCTTATCGCCTGGCAAAGCATCAATGTCCTTTTTTTGTCTATATTAAAAGCATCGTCAGCTATATGTATCTCTTTCACCTTGAAGTATCGTATTAATTCATCTATTTCCTCTATTACGTTATCTATGCTGCGCATTCTGTATCGGTCTTTAAAAATATTTTTTGTGCAACAAAACGTGCATCTGCCAGGACAGCCTCTCGTTGTCATAATAGATGCTACCGGCAAATGCTCTGCGTCTTGCGGCTTATAACGGGAAGGGTTATTAAGAAGCCTCCTTGCAGGAAATGGGATTTTGTCTAAATCGAGAGTCAAATCTCTTTCTCCAGAAAAGTAGTAGTCTTTTCCTTTTTTATAATATATGCCTCTAATCTTAGAAAAATCTGACATACCATTCCTCATCTCCAAAACAAGCTCCCTTATTGTTTCCTCGCCCTCCCCCTTAACTACAAAGTCTATACACGGCTGCTTAATACATTCTTCAGGATTCATAGTCGGATGGATCCCCCCTAAAACTATTGGGACGGAAAAATGTTTTTTGATAAAACCGGCGATGTTATATGCTTCTTCAATAAGCGGGGTTGTTGCTGTGATGCCAATAATATTAGGACTAAATCCTTTTACATAAGATAATATAGCATCAATACTCATCCTGTCAGCATCGACATCAATAAGTTTTACCTCTGCGTCGATATTTTCTAACATGGCGCCTACATAAAGGATGCCCAATGGAGGATGAGCAGGGAATATCTTCATCCCGTAAACTTTTGCCTGTGAAGGTACAATAAGCAATGCCTTAAAATTCATTTTTAATCTTGAACCTTATTATATCGGCTAACATTGAATAAATCGTAGAAAATCTGAAACACCTGGAATTGCCATATTGTCTTGGATAATGAGTTACTCCTATTTCTTTTATCGGATAACCCATTTTTTTGATTTTTAACAATAACTCAGCATTTATAAAAGCGCTGCGTGATTCAAACTTAATATTTTCAAGCACAGGCCTGCTAACGAGCTTAAAACTGCAATCTATATCTTTTACGGCAAGCCCGAATAGTATCCTATTTAAAATAGCATATATACGGGCAGTAATTTTTCGTAAAACCGCATCTGCCCTATTCTTTCTATAGCCTATCACGGCACCTGCGCAATTTGCATATGGCAGAAATCTTTCCATCTCATTTATATCATATTGCCCATCGCTGTCTGTATAAAACACAAATTCCTTTTGAGCGCTGGTAAAACCTGTCTTGAGCGCTTCCCCCGGGCCATTATTTTTCGGATTATGGATTACCCTTACTTGTTTATACATACGGGATAGCCTATCAGCAATTTCTCCTGTCTTATCTTTGCTGGAATTATCAACGATTATTATCTCGTAATCATCGGATATCCTTTCTAAAAATTCCCTTGCCTTTAAAGTAACGTTTTCTATTGTCTGTGCTTCGTTATAGGCAGGGAAAAATACGCTTATGCTTTTAAATTTTGTCATCAATTTAACTCCAATGTTATACCCAGCCCTTCCACCAATAATATATAATCCCAAGATATTCATGAAGAATTGCATTAATCTGCTGCCACCTTGAACCGGCTTTCCTGTCATAAAACTGAGGATTGCTGACAGGGGCATGGATAATCCGGTATTTACCGTCAATTTTTTTAAAGACAAGCGATACCCTAGCCATATTATACGGCGAAGTCACCAGTAAAATACTGCTCCATCCTTTCCTATCCAGTATTTCTTTTGTAAATTTTACATTTTCATATGCGCTGTTGGCTTTCTGCTCCAGGATTATATTTTTATCAGGTATCCCCATCGATAAAGCTACCAGTTTCATATTTTCTGCATCATTATAACGATAAGTATACCCTGAAGAAAAAATTATGTTTTCAGCATAATTCTGCTTATATAGCTGCACTGCATATCTGGCCCTCTCTATGGTGCTCTTACCAGGGCTGCCCGTTTCTCCTACGCCGCCTCCAAAAACAACAATTACATCTGCCTGTTGCAGTTTATCTGCCAGCTTAAGAGGACTTGCTATAAACCAGATAAGAGGCATTTTGAATAACAATAGGTAGGCTATAAAAAAGATTGAGCCCGCACTTAACAACCTTCTTCGCGTTACCCGGTAGAAATAAAGAAAATCCTCTTTCCAGCTTGCTTCTCTATCTTTTTCTTTGCGCTCAATTTCTGCCTCTATTAGACTGCTCATCTGTTCAATCTTTATATCCCAATTATTTCTCTTGGCTGATTCTATTCGCCTGCTTATCAATTCCTTATCATTATTATTAAGTATTTTAGAAATACAATTACCGAATTCTTCGTAAGTTCTCCCAATGAAGATTAAATTGTCGTTTTCGGAATTAAAATTTGCAATCTCCGGCAAATCTGTAGAAACAACGGGCTTGCCCATCGCATGGTATTCATTTAATTTAGTCGGATAAACATTTTTAGTATAATCACTAATCAAATACGGTATAATGCAAATATCAAACTCATTAATAAAATACGGGATAAGACCATGGTCTTGCTTTCCTAAAAAATGTATATTCTTTAAACCAGATAATAAAGATATATCTGTCTGTATTGGTCCAAGAAAAACAAAAGAATATTCCGGGTATTTTTCCGCTATGTTCTTAATTAAATTTTGATCAACCCATTTATGCAGCCCTCCAACATAACCTATTATAGGCCTTTTTAAATTCTTCATTATTTCATCTGGGACAGGACTTTTTTCTAACATGGCTCTTTCAAATTTCTTAAAATCAACACCGGGAGAAAAGGTATACACCTTATCGTTAAAAGAACGGCTATAATCATATAGCTGCCTTGCTGTCACAAATACTAAATCGGCTTTTTTTAATAAGCTGATTTGTGAATCTTTAATCCTATTTTGCGAAATAACTCTTAAGGCGTCGGCGCAATAATAAATAATAATTTTTTTGCTAAAATTATCTATTATATCCAGGCTTAGCGGCGTAGGCAGAAATGTATAAATAATTGGATTATTAAAGCCCATAACTTTTAACCATCTTTGCAAGACAGTTAGCATCAGATGACGATTAATCCACCTTGCAATCCGAGAGTAGGGAAATGGCAAAATTAACGGAGAAAAAATATAAAGATTATCCATTTCCATTCTAAAGCCCTTTACGCCCTTGAGCCAGTTTTTAATCCTGTGCCTAATGCGGGGGATATCTTTTATATTTGGCGCGCGCGCGCCTGTATTCTCAATAAAAAGTACCCGGTTTCCATTTCTGGCAAATTTGGCCATAATCTCCTGATGCGTCTGCCAGATAAAATCCCAATCAATACTTGAAATACAAATTATGTCTTTACCGGTTAACATTTGCTTTCCTACCCCAAGCCACCCATCCAGCTTTGGTTCTAAATTTTTTTACATTAATATCAACAAAACCGGCATTGTATAGAAGATTATAAACCTCACCCCTATTAAACCGATACTCTATGGGCGCGCTAAACCTGTCAAAGAGATCACCTGTAACAGACGATAAACTAGTGCCAAAATTAAATGGTATCTTTTCCGCCAGGCCTTGAGTTTTCTTAAAACTCTTCAAAAATCTGGCAGGATACGAGAATAAAAGAACCACAAAAGGAGAAGCCAGAAATGTAATAATATACAAAATTTTCGGCGGGATTCTCACTGTTATCTGTCGCAACATCCCGATAATGGCTAAAATAAAATATTTTAACCAATTATCTGAATGGTCTTCATAGAGATAAAGAAATACCGGTGCCCCTTTTTTGAGCACCCGCACTATTTCCATCATGCCCACTTTAGGGTCTGTTGTATGGTGCAATACCCCATAGGAATAAGCAAAATTAAATACATTATCACGCACGGGAATATTTAAAGCAGAACCCCTTATAATCCGTACATTCTTAAGACCAGAGGTAACTTCCTTAGTAGTGTATACACCATCGCTTATATCTAAACTGAAAATATTTACTAAGGGATTATTTTTTGCCATAAAATAAGTATCGTAGCCGCAACCAGAACCTACATCTATGCCCAATTTTCCCGTAACAATCGGCTCGGGGATTATCTCTTGCATATCTGCGAAATGCCATCTAGGGGGAAGAGATTTTCTTTTGGGCCTTAACCACAAAAAACCATATGTACGTTTCGTCGCGTTTAAGCTATTCATTTTATCTTTCAAATCTTCAACCAAACCTAACCTTTATTCAAAATTATAGAAAAAATTAAATAAATTAACGAAAGGCTGAATAATAACTTTAAATCGTAGGCAATTTTATAAAACTTATTAGAAAAGTAAAAAAGAAGCATTGCAGTCACAAAGTGCCCACAGAGCAAAGATATGCCTGCTCCTACAATCGAATATTCAGGTATTAAGATAATTGCTAGAATAAAGTTTACTAAAAATCCTATACTATATGCAATTAATGAATAAATTGTTTTATTTGCTCTGAATATGCCGAGGTTAAAGAAACTCCCTGATAAACTTATAAATGTTGCTCCTAAACATACATAACCTATTACAGGAAGCGCAGATAAATAGTTCTTGTTAGATATTAACAAAACAATTTGTTTAGCAAAAATTAAAGTAGCTGTAATAATCCCGAACAATAATATAATAAAAATTCTAAAAATAAAACAAAATCTTATTTTTGTATTTACATCATCTTTTTTATCTATAATAGAAAATACATAAGGAAACCAGGCTTGCCTAAAGGGGATGGCTATAAAAGTAACAGCCATACTAAGTCTGAGTCCGATAGCAAATGTGGCTACCGTTGCAAAGTTATGGTAAAATTGCAAAATATATTTATTAACAGAGCCTAAAAATGTCCCCACGAGTGCTGGGAGAAGTAAGGGAAGCCCAAAAGATAACATTTCTTTACGAAGCTTCGCAGATAAAAAGGAGAAAGAAAAACTTTCCTTGAAATAATAGATAGTGCCTAAGGATATTAGGCCATAGCTAATAAGCATCGCAATAAAAAAAGATTTAATTCCCCATGAGGTATATTTCACAAATAGTACAGTTAATAAAAATACCGTGATAAGATTTAAGAAAGATATCAAAACAAAAATATAAGCTTTACGCTGTACTCTTAATAGGGTCAGCTCGTTAGTAAGGATAACTACAAATGGGATAGAAAACAATGCAATAACTAAAGCATTGAATTCTTCAGCACTTTTAAAAATAAGACCTTTTAAAAAAATAAAGAGCAAAAATGAGATCAAACAAAAAATAATAGATAAAATAGCTGAAAGAATGAAAACTGAGGTAATAATTGTTTTTTTATTATATTTTTCATTGTGATAAAACCTAAGCAGGGCTGTATCTAAATTAATATTTGCAAGTAATGCTATAATCAAAACTGTTGTATAAATTAAATCTATTGCTCCATATTGATTTACAGTAAATGTCCTCGTTAAAAAGGGCGTCATAACGAGGGGCAATAATGCAAAGAGTAAATTGCCTATGCCGTAAATAAAAACTTCCCGAAGGTATCGATTGTTATAAAAGTCTATTTTAATTTTTCACCTTTACACTTTTAAAAATACCTAAAAGATAACCGCAATCTCCACATGATTCTAATTGTCTTTTTAAAATCCTTTGCCTCAAATCTGAGTATTTATTGCTTACCCAAATCTTACGCAGAGGAGATTTTAATATATTTCCCACAACTAAATCTCCCTGCACATCCATGGAGCAAACAGTAACGTCTCCATTCCACATAATTACGGCATCTGAAAGTACTTGAGTACAGAACCCGCGATAATTCTCTTTAAGCTGCCATTCTCCTTCAATTTGTTTGTAGCGTAAAAACTCTTCCAAATCTGGTAAATATTCTAATGCGTGCTTTTGTCTAGCCTCTCTATTAAAACCCAAACCGACACTAATAATCATTGATTTGAAATCAATAGCATCTACTTCTAATTCCTTTGCCATTTCGATAGCACGGTCAATATAATCTTGATTATGCTTCATTACGATGAATTGAAGATGAACTTTTGGCCTCCGTAGATTCCTTCTGGCTCTTGTAGCTACCAATTGTCTAATGGCCGACAATAACACATTGAAATCCATACCTCTACGATATTTTGAAATATTTTCCTGACTAATGCCATCAAAGGCAATATTAAGTTTATAAATCCCTGAGTCTAGTAATTCGTCTATGCAGCCGCTAAGAAGCATTCCATTAGTCTCAACAACAGAATCTATTCCTTTATCTTTGGCATATCTTATCATTTTGAATAGTTCGTGATTAAGCAGTGGTTCACCGGCAAAAGAAAAATTTATCTGTTTAGGCTTCCAGTCTATTCCGTCTAGGAGAATCTTAAAAACGCCAAATGACATTTTTCCTTTAGCTCTTTTAGATAAATTTACAGTTGTGCAAGCCGGACAATTTAAAACGCACATATTACTGGCTTCTACTACCAGGGTCCTGGGTGGTATAAAATTAAGTAACCAAGGTAAAAGGCTAAAGATATGCCCTGCATACTTAAAATATATTTTTGTAAGAATATTTTTCATTGAACCCTGTAATCTTCTGGACATAATCTCTGTAATATTATCTGTGTTATTTCTTCTGTTCTACTTTCCCAAGAAAATTTGGCAGCAATTTCTTTTCTTATTGATATTCCATTATCATTACCTATGTAATAATTAACATAGTTAATAAATTCGGCTCTGTTTCTACATAATTTAATTATATTACTGAATTCATCTAGGTCAGGTAAATAGGTAGAAACAATTGGCTTTCCGGCAGCAAGATACTCAAGGGTCTTGAGAGGAAATATATGCTCATTAAAATCAGTTATGCGATAAGGCATAATACATACATCCAGCATGTTTATATATATCGGAATCAATTCTGGATGTTTAAACCCTAAATTGTGTATATTTGAGAAATTTCTTAGGGCCGCCCTTTCTCTCGAAGGCATAATGTTATTACCAATCAAAACAATTTGCCAATCATTATTTTCTGAAGCGAGAGAAAGAATAAGGTCACAGTCTATTCTTGAATCCAATGTTCCTACATAACCTATACGCGGAGATTTTATATTTAAAATATCATCGGGTATCTCCTTTAGGATGTACTTTTTATGAAAAGCCTGAAAATCGACTCCATTCCTGATAAAGTGAATATCCGGACGCCTTTTGCGCCTGTCTTCATACAGTGACTTAGTACAGGCAAAAACTATATCTGCTTTTTTTAGTATATAGTCTTCGAGGTTGCATAAGACTCTATTTCTTTTCCTGCAAGCTTTTTCTGAGGAAAAATCATCAATACAATAATAAATAGAAATCTTTTCTTTGATTTTTCCTACTAATAATGCGCTATTTATACAATAAACCCAGAGTATCGGACTCTCAAAACCTAATCTTTTAATCAGTCTTTTAAGTGAATACAGAAGAATCAATTGATTAAGGCGATTTATTAAAAGAAAATAATTAGCGAATGGAAAAAGCGGCATAGGTGTATATAAATATAACTTTCCATTGCCAGAAACTCCTTTTATCCAGCGTTTTATTCTTATCACGCCCTTAAGTGGGTTTTTTAAGATATGTAGTATAGAAATCTGCGCCTCAACATATAATATCCTATTCTGCCTAGCCAAAATAGACATAATCTGCTGCTTGCTGCCGTATGGTGCATGCCAATCAGAAGTAGAAAGGCAAATTATATTTGCATTAGTTAAAGAATTATTATTTTGTTGTTGCTCCATCAGCATCCCTAGTAGCCCTCATAATGTTAAAATAAGCATTTTTTCCCTTTTTAAATCTATTAATGCACCATTGCGAGCATTTTAAGAGCGATTCAACAAGTATTATATTTTTACTCATAAGCAATCTCGGGGGCACCATCTCAAGGCCGACTGGCTGGTATTCTAATTTGAAGCTGAATTTTGCAAACATGTTTTTATACCAATCTATATCTCTGATGCCTTCGTGTAATTTCTCTTTGGATTTAATATTTTTTAGATAAGGTTGTTCTTTTTCGAGCTGCTTTTTGGTATATTTCTGCATCACTTTATATAAGTTAGTTATCCTTTTTTCTAAAGGCTTAGGGAGATGTAAAATTTCATTCCAAAATTCTACCCAGGTAAATTTTATATTTGGTTCGATGGCCAAGAAAACCCCATTTTTATTCATAACGCGGCCTATCTCAGCAATGGCAGTTTCTGGATTATCAAGATGGTGCAGTGAACCATAAGAGAGAATAATATCAAATTTTTTATCGGGAAAAGGCGTCTTCTTCATATCGCCTTGGACATATATAACATTCTGGGCCTCCAATCTAGCCTTGGCGAATCTTAATCTCTCTAAGGATATATCGAGATTTACTAACATCGAAGCTCTTGCCGCAATAACGCAAGTAGACCATCCTGTGCCACTACCGATATCTAATATGCTCTTTCCGTCAAAACTATCTTTTAACCAGTACGGAAATACATACTTATCTCTTATTAAACCGTACAGTGGTCGTGTAGTAAGGAATTTATGGTAACCGGCGCAAGTTTCGTCAGCCACACGCTGCTGCTCAAGGTCATGTTCATTAAGTTGCCCTCCAATCATATTGTATATTCCATTGCTGCCGGTAAATTCAGAATTACAATTACTGCAAATCAATTTATCTTCCTGCGCCCTAAGGCCAACTTTACATTCGGGGCATACTAATAAATCTAATATCGGTCTGTATTGTGAATTAAAAGTCATTTTTTCCTGTACGGTTGCGTAAAAAATACTTTGCAAAGAAACTCGCTATATCTTTAATATCGGCAATATGCCTTATTCTGGAAATTTTTCGTACCGCTTTCTTAAAATTTAATCCGGGCGAATCAGACTTTAATACATGCGCTTTTATTTCTTCTATTTTTAAGTACGGGTTTTCATAGCAAGGCAGTGTCGGGTCATTTCCGACAATCTTGTTCTTAACAAATGTATACGGTTTATGCCAGGAAAAATCCGTGGGTAGAAGATCTTCCTTTATTGCCATTTTTTCTAAATCCGTTCCTGGATATATAATGGAAAAACAATAAAAGCAACGCACATTGTGATATTTCCTAAATTTTTTCATAAGGTCTAAGGTTGCATCGATATCGCTGATATTTTCACCCGGGAGAGATAATATAAAAAAGGCGGTTACCATTAAACCGAGTTCCGATGAAATTCTAATGGCCTCTTCGGATTGAACTCTGGTTATTCCTTTATTAATAGCTGCAAGCATTCTGTTGCTTCCTGATTCTACGCCGTAACTAATTGCAATACATCCAGACTGTTTCATAAGTTTTAATAAATTTTTATCAACTGTATTAACTCGTGCGCGGCAATACCATTTAATTTTTATATCCCTGGCTAATATTTCTTCACATATATTTTCAATATGAGGCCGCAACATCGTCATTGTGTCATCCCAAAAATCAAAGGCATTATATTGATAACTATCTCTTAAAAATTCAATTTCATCTACAAAGCTACGGGCGCTTCTTACCCGCAATGAACCTTTGTAGATCGGAAGAGCACA
>JAQUAH010000015.1:15768-19869 GCA_028687345.1 Candidatus Omnitrophota bacterium
TTTGTGCAATACTCTATTTGCACAAAAAATGCAATTATTAGGACACCCGCGGGAACTTATTACCCCAATAACGGGGAGTTTTGTACCGTCAAGTGTACACTTATATTTTTTATGACTAAAAAGATGGTAAGCCGGCCTGGGAATGCTATCCAGGTCTGTACATATTAGCCTATCCTCTGTCTCAATTATCTTATCATCCTCTCTAAAAAATATCCCTTTTACGTCTCTTAATCTCCTGCTTTGGTTATATGCCTCAATTAATTCGGGCATAGTATATTCGCCTTCACCCTTTACTATTACATCTAATTCTTTTATATTTTCAATTGCTTCTCTTGCCGTAGGTTGAAAATGAGGTCCGCCTGCCACTGTAAAGGCGCCAGTAGATTCCTTTGTCATCTTTATAAGCTCTATTGCCCTAAACCGCGCCTGCGACGTTGTGGTAAAACCTACTACTTCAGGGCTTTCAGAAACAATAATTTTTAAAGCCTTATGAAGATTGTCTTCGTATCTGACTCCATCTACTATAGAAACCTTATATCCTTTAGATTCTAGTACCGACGCTATATATCCAAGTCCAAGCGGCGGAATTAATTCCTTGGTTAACATAGCTCCTTGAGGTACTACCTCTACTAAGACAACTTTCATATTATTCATTTTTTCTTACAAAATATAATGATTTTAATCAATTTTAGCTTATATAAACATTTATGTCTTATTCAACTCTTCTCTGATAACCCTTGATATATAACTAACCTGGCTATCCTTCAACATAGGGAACATAGGCAAAGATAATATCTCCTTACAGTATCTTTCAGTAACGGGTAATTTTATACGTCCCCAGGTTTTTAATATAGGTGGCTGTAAATGGCAGGGTATGGGGTAATGAATACCTGCCCCTATTCCTCTTTTAAAGAGAGATTTTTTAAAAGCGTCGCGCCCTTTTATCCTTATTACAAACATATGATAAACATGATAGCCCCATTCTTCTTCTTGAGGAAAAATTATTGGAAGACCATTAAGCATTTTAAGGTATATATTTGCAATCTTCCTGCGTCTTTCATTAAACTTATTTAGTTTTGCAAGTTCTATTCTGCCAATGGCTGCCTGTATTTCATTGAATCTCATATTGTACCCAATAACATTATGTATATATTTTGAACTTCTTCCATGGTCGCGCAACACCCTGACCATTTTATTTATGGATTTGCTATTGGTAACAATCATGCCTCCGTCTCCGCAAACTGTTAAATTCTTCGAAGGATAAAAAGAGAAACACCCTGCATCACCAATTGAACCGACAAGCTTATTTTGGAATCTCGCCCCGTGCGCCTGGCAACAGTCTTCCAAAACAAATAATTTATATTTATGCGCCAAATCTAAAATTTGCCGCATATTTGCAGGATGGCCATAGAGATGAACCGGAATAATACCTACTGTTTTCTTTGTAATCTTTTGTTCAATCGCCAGAGGATCTATAGTATATGTTTGGTCAATATCAACAAATACCGGTTTTGCCTTGAGGTAAAGAATGGGTTCAACCGTAGGAAATGCTGTTAAAGAAGGAACGATTATTTCATCATTTGGTTTAACCCCCAAAGATATTAAAGATAACCAGATTGCCGCAGTTCCGGTACTGACAGAAACAGCATATTTTGTGCCGATAAACTTGGCAAATTCCTCTTCAAACAAGCTGCATTCTTTATTCAATATATAATGCCCGCTCTCTAAAATTTGGGATACCTTCCTTTTTATTGACTCATCAATATACACCTTGGAAAGCGGTATATGTATTTCAGTTCTCATAATTAATTTCTTCTTCCTTTCTGAAGGATAAAATCTCCTATAGCAAGAAAATCTAAACCTGTCGCATAAAATACGGATATAGCCTTATATGGCGTGCAAACTATGGGCTCATCCCAAACATTAAAACTTGTATTTAAAATAACCGGTATTGATGTAATATTATAAAATTCTTTTATTAAATCATAATATTTAGGGTTGGCATCTCTAGTAACAGTTTGAATTCTGGATGTACCATCAACATGGACAACAGCCGGGATTTTATGGCATTCCTCTTTGGTGCAAGAGAAATTCAAAGTCATAAATGGCGAATTTATACAATCAACAAAATAATCCTTGGCATGCTCTGCTAATACAGAAGGAGCAAAAGGACGGAATGATTCACGAAACTTTATAAGGCTATTTATTTTTTCCTTCATATTTTTTAATCTGGGGTCAGCAAGTATGGACCTTGCTCCTAATGCCCTTGGTCCGTACTCCATCCTATCCTGAAACCATCCGATTATATAACCTTGTGAAAGTTTCTTAGCTACAAAAGATGAAATATCGTCACAAAATTTATATGAACACTTTGTCATTTTAAGAATCCGCTCGATCTCTCTATTAGAATACCCTGGTCCATAATAGACATGCTCTAACCTGCTAAATTTAAATCCATTATTTACAGCAATTTTTAAAGCTGCCCCCATAGCCAGACCCGCGTCGCTAGAAGCAGGTTGAACAAATATATTATCTACGAAAGGCAAACTGCGTAATTTAGCATTTGCAACACAGTTTAAACCCACGCCGCCGGCTATGCAAATATTCCTACATTCTGTCATCTGATATAATAATTTAGCAAGATGACATATTACATCTTCTAATTGTTTTTGGGCACTTGCAGCAAAATCCATATGATATTTAGTTATGTCAGATCCTGGTAAACGGGGATAACGGAATCTATTAATAAACTTTTTACTATAAAGGGGCTCCTGAAATGAAGGAAATGGCTGATGGGCTGGCAATTTAACCATAGCTTCCCTATTAAATGCATAACCTATTGGGGTTTTCTTTATCAACCATGATAAATCAATCGTTGGCTTTCCATAGGACGATAATCCCATGACTTTATATTCATCATTATTTCTATTAAACCCCAGGTATTGCGTTATTATATTATAATAAGCCCCCAATGAATTAGGCCTTTTAAATTCTCTCAATTTAATTATCTTACTGCCTTGACCATACGCCATCAGAGTAGAAATTCCGTCTCCGGACAAATCCATAGACAGAATACAGGCATTATCAAATCCAGATACAAAGAATGCACTGCTTGCATGTGCAATATGATGTTCTACAAGAAATATATTTGGACAATATCCAAGCTTGAAAATAAAATATCTCTTTAGCCTCTCTTTTATGCCTGGATACGTAGAGCCGGCGAATGCAAGACAATCAACATCCCGAATTGAAATACCTGCTTTACTCAGACAGTATCTGATAGCATTTAATGGTATGACTCCGGGAGCATGCTTAACTCTGATGAATCTTTCTTCCTCAGCTGCAGCAATTATACAATTATCCCGAATAAGGCAAGCCGCAGCATCCATATTTCCTATCCTAAAACCTCCGCTAATTCCCAATATATACATTTAATTCCTCTTTGTATTATGGCGGGAAATAAACTCGGACATTTGAATCTCTTTTCCCGTCAATGCAGACTCGTACATAGCCAATATTAATTCCAAACTGTATTTTGCTTCTGTCCCATCAACATAAGGAGGTTCATCATTGCGTAAAGCCTTCAACACATCTTCCATAAATTTTATATGCCCGAAGCCATATACATTCGCAGGTGTGGTAGAGCAGCGGCAATAGACTCCATCCTCGGTTCGGTAATCTTTAAATTCCCATAACTGCATTTCATTCATCTGGATGCCGCCAACTTTAGCTGATGCATTTTCTCCAAATATGGTTATTGAACCTTCCAAATTCCTTGGAAAAATAGAAGTTGTAGCCTCTACCGTAGCCCATGCGCCACTTTTAAATTTGATAATTGCCAATCCTATATCATCTGTATTTATATTGTGGGTCTTTGTGTCAATTTTTGCATAGACGCTTTCCACGGGACCTAACAACCATCGCAACATATCTATATTGTGGCTAGCCTGATTTATGAGCACGCCGCCGCCTTTATCGCGTTCACGAAACCATGCATTTTCGTCATAATAAGATTGGTCTCTATGCCAGAAAACGGTTGTGTTGCCATAAAATATCTTTCCAAATCTACCCTCGTCAATTGCTTCTTTAAGTTTAACTATG
>JAQUAH010000130.1 GCA_028687345.1 Candidatus Omnitrophota bacterium
CTTATTTGGCTGCCTATGTAGAACTAATCGGAGGGTTATTATTGTTTCTCGGTATTTTTACAAGAGCAGCAGCAGCGTTTATCTTAATATTAATGGTTGTTGCAGCATTAAAAGTGCACATCGCTAAGGGTTTTTTTCTCCAGTCAGGCGGCTTTGAATATACATTTGTAATCGCCTGTGTCTGCCTTGCTTTGATTTTAATGGGGCCTGGAAGATTTGCCATAAAGAGGTAAGGCTATGCATATTCCGGATGGATTTTTATCTACAGGCACATGGGTGTCTACGTGGCTGATATCTATAGGCGGGATAAGTTATTGTCTAAAGAAAACGACCCAAATCTTGAAAGACAGAATGATTCCTTTAATGGGAGTGATGTCTGCTTTTATTTTTGCCGGTCAGATGCTTAATTTTCCTGTAATCGGCGGCACCTCCGGCCACCTCTTAGGAGGGGTCTTGGCTAGCGTTTTACTCGGGCCCTATGCGGCAGCGGTTGTATTGACTTGCGTTTTAACCGTGCAATGCCTTATTTTCCAGGACGGCGGATTGACTGCGTTGGGGGCTAATATTTTGAATATGTCGCTTATAGCCACCATAGGAGGATATTTTATCTACAAGGCCATTGCTAAAATAGGGGGGAAGAAAAAAGGGATTATCCCTGCGGTGTTTGTTGCTGCATGGTTTTCTGTGGTGCTTTCTGCAATTTCCTGCGCCATTGAGTTAGCTATTTCCGGTACATCTCCGCTTAAAATAGTCCTTGCGGTCATGGCAGGAGTGCATGCATTAATAGGAATAGGAGAGGGGATAATCACCAGCCTCGTAATAGGTTTTGTGCAAAAGGTGAGGCCGGATTTAATCTATACCCTGGAAAAGAATTAATTATGAATAAAAAAGATATCTTTTTAGGTTTAATTATAGCAGTGTCTTTGGCACTTTTAATTTCTCCTTTTGTTTCTCCCTGGCCAGACGGATTGGAAAAGGTGGCAGGCGATAAAGGATTTGCCGCGAAAGCTACAAATACCGGATTTACTGCGCCAATCCGCGATTATTTGTGGCCCGGCTTTAAGAATGAAAAATTGGCTACCTCTCTTGCCGGTACGGTTGGAACATTGTTTGTTTTTACCGTAGGGTATGCCTTAGCCTTATTACTTAGGAAAAAAAATAAATGAAACATACCTTTCTTGACGAATATAGCCAAATAGATAGTTTTATCCATCGGCTTGACCCGCGCATTAAGCTGATAACTTTTATTGCTTTTATCCTCTTCATAATTTTTACCAGGCCCACTTCATTTATAGCCTTTGCCCTTTATGCCCTGCTTATTGCAAGCCTGATTATTTTCTCTAAGGTTCCTGTTAAGTTTATATTAATGAGGTCATTTACTATAATCCCTTTTGTGTTGATGGTAGCCGTATTTAATATTAACTATAGCGGCTTGGTAACTTTCTGGAACGTTTTAATAAAGGCGTATCTGTGCGTTGTTTGCATGACCCTGCTTATGGCAACTGCCAGATTTACGGATTTATTAAAGGCCTTAGGAAAATTGCGCTTTCCGGGGTTAATTACCATGATTTTGTCTTTTATGTATAGGTATATCTTTGTGGTGCAGGATGAGTTGATGAAAATGATACAAGCCAAAGAGTCGCGTTCGGTAGGGGGTTCTTTATGGCTTCATATTAAAACGCATGCAAATATGCTCGGCGTATTATTTGTACGGGCATACGAAAGAGCAGAATCCGTATATCTGGCTATGTGCTCAAGAGGTTTCGACGGCCAGATAAAGACAATGGATGAGTTTGGTATCACTAAGAAAGATATATCTTTCTTAGTGCTTATAACTGTATTATTGGCTGTAATAAGATTAATCCCCATATAGAATGAAGGCAAACGTTATTGAAATTAGAAACTTAAGTTACGCTTATCCTGACGGGACAGGAGCCCTTTCCGAAATAAGTTTAGATGTTTTCGAAGGAGAAACGCTGGCGATTATCGGCCCTAACGGTGCAGGCAAGTCAACGCTACTGCTGCACTTAAACGGGATATTGAAGGGCGGCAATATAAAAGTTATGGGCCTGGATATTAATGATGAAAATATACATAAGATTAGGAGCCAGATAGGGCTGGTGTTTCAGAATCCCGATGACCAGCTTTTTATGCCTACGGTTTTCGATGACGTAAGTTTCGGTCCCCTTAATATGGGTTTGAAAAAAGAGGAAGTAATTACTTCGGTAAATAAGGCATTAGAGGATGTAGACATGTTTTCGTCATTAAGAAGGTCTTCCCATCACCTTAGTTTTGGCGAGAAGAAAAGGGTCTCTATAGCAACAGTATTATCTATGCAGCCGCGGATTTTAGTATTGGATGAACCAAGCAGCAATTTAGACCCGAAACACAGGCGCGACCTGATTAAACTTCTTAAACGATTGGCGCTTACCAAAATAATTGCAACTCATGATTTAGGGTTGGTTGAAGAAATTTGCTCAAGGACAATGCTGCTTGATAAAGGGCGAATAGTCGCTAGTGGCAATACCATAGATATCCTTAATAATAAACCCTTGCTTGCGATGCATAATCTTTAGTTATGCATGGTTTTGAGGCAAGATTTTTTATAACTTCTTGACAATTTTACAGTTATATGATATAAGGAGAGCCATGGTAAAAACAAAAGAACAGAGGGTATATCCAAGGCTGAGTGTTTACCATCTGGCAAAGTATCGTTTACTGTCCAAGCCAGAAGGCCGGTTGGTTGAGGCCTCTGCGAAAAATATAAGCGGAGGCGGCATATGCCTGCGCGCTGAAGAAGAATTGCCGGTTTCAACCGTACTTCAATTATACATAAACTTTCCTCATTTTTCCAAAAGCGTGCCGATACTGGCGAGGGTAATCTGGAAGAAAAAACTGAAGAAATCCGGCATATTTGAGATGGGCATTCGCTTTGTGGAAATAGAAGAAATTTTACATAACGAGGTTATAAGGCGCATAGAATACATCATGAAAAAATTCGGCAAGGGCAAGTAATTAAGTAGCGGGCGTTGGTTTGATTAAAAAAATAAAGATAATATGGGGGATAAGAAACAAAGATATTACACAGAGGTTTTATTAATATTGTTCTTTTCGGCGTGTTCTTTGGCCATTTTTTTAAATGAAGCTAGAGCACAAAATATTTTTTTTGAAGAAGCTATATCACAAAGTATGAAACAGCAGGCGATATCATTGGCCTTTAAAGAACAAGCAATGCGGCAGGCTTTTCAGGAAGCCGAAATAAAAACATTAGAGAAGCGCCTGGTTCCGCATGAGGGCTTTTTTTCCTTCCTTTCAGCAATCCACCCATATTTTTCGTTAGATACCACTTACGATGAAAACATATTCCTTACTGACAGCAGGCAGGATGATTGGGTTAATAAGGTAACCCCCGGGCTTAAATTCGGCTTGGGCCGCACAGAACCTGTTTCCGATGCGCAGAGATACTCATATCGGTTCGAGTTAGATTTAGGCACAAATAATTTTTATTACCTGCGCCACACAAATTTGAACAGGGAAGAGCCGTATATCGGGGTTTATTATCTATCGGGAAAAGGAACCCGTAAATTTAAGTTCCAGCATAATTATAATGATACTTACGCGCTTAATTCTTCGCTGGTTACCGCACAGACAGGAGTATCCCGCTATATCTATAACAGTACGATAATAGACTTTGAAGCCAGCCGCAAACACCTCGGCTTTAATATAGGTTACAACAGAGATTCCAGTAATTATAAAAAAGACTACAAAATCAGCAACAGCATTCAAGAGCAGGTAATTATTCTCAAGGGTTTTTTACAAGCATTCCCCAAAACCCGTTTTTTTACGGAATATAACTACGACATGATAGAATACACCAAGGCGATTACAAAGGATAATGATTCTGATACCCATAAATTCTGGCTTGGTGCAACCGGCGACTTCAGCAAAAAAACGCGCGGCAATGTCAAATTCGGGTATGAAATACGCGACAATAAAAACGGCACCAGCGATCAGGGCAACACCGTTGACGTGGATGTTAGTTACAAATATTCCCCCAAGACTTCATTCATATTTAAGGCCAACCAGGGGCTCAAGGATACAACTTTAACCGGAGAAGGATTTGACAAAACATACGGTTATTCTTTAAGCTGCAATTATACGCTTAACAGCAAGGTTAGCTTCAATTTTATTTTCGTTAATTTTACACATGATAAGTATACAAGCGGGAGAAAAGATGACAGTTTTGAATCATCCCTGGAACTCGATTATAACTTATTAAAGTGGTGGACGGTGCTTGTGAGGTATTCGCACATGGAAAGGGAATCAAGCGAATTAAACGGGGGTTACATTGATAATCTATATACCATTAGAACAAAAGCGGAATTTTAAAATGTTTAAATTCATTAGTTTTCTTTTGATTTCCTTATTTTTATTGCCGAACGCGGTTTTTGCCCAAATTATCCCCGGTAATACTGATTCCGAATATCGCATTGCAGTAAGCGACCTTTTGGAAATAAGCGTGTATGAAGAACCGGACCTGACTAAGGTGGTCAGGGTGGCTGCAGACGGAACAATTTCTTACCCCCTTTTAGGCAAT
>JAQUAH010000131.1 GCA_028687345.1 Candidatus Omnitrophota bacterium
ATTCCTTCAATCTTGCGGTAACTGATAGCCCGCTTTCCGTTCCAGGAAGCAAATACCGCGCCAATCCCTCCCCAGAGCTGTTCATTTGGCTCGTCGGGAAAATCCTTTTTGAGGGCCTCTTTAATCTTGGCCTTAAATAAACTGCAAAGCTTCTTTAAGTCCTCTGTTGTTAAATCCGTATCGCTTTTATAGCCTTTCTCTTCTTTCATCCGGTGCATAATCTTTTCCAGTTGCTTACGGATACCCTCTTCCTCTTTTGGCTCTATGCCGGCTGCCTTCTCCATCACCACGTCAGAATACATCATAATCAGGCGCCTATAGGCGTCATAGACAAAACGGCTGTTGCCTGCGCTTTGTTTAATTAAGCCGGGAATTGTTTTTTCGGTCAGGCCTACATTCAGCACTGTTTCCATCATCCCGGGCATTGAACGCCGCGCTCCGGAACGCACCGAAACCAGTAAAGGATTATCAAGGTCACCGAAATTTCTATGCATCAGTGTTTCGACTTTCGCCAATGCCTTGTGCACCTCTTCTTTTAGGCCCTTGGGGTATGTCCTTCTATTTTTGTAATAATACGTGCAGACCTCGGTAGTAATAGTAAACCCGGGGGGCACGGGTAATTTAAGGTCTTTATGGCCTGCCATTTCCGCTAAATTAGCGCCTTTGCCGCCTAAGAGATTCTTCATGCTTTCATTTCCATCTGCCTTACCGCCGCCAAAGAAGTAAACATATTTTCTTGCCATTTACTTTAAAACCCTCCTTTTCATTTTTCCTCTTCTGTATTTTTAGTAAATTTCTACAGAACCGTCTCTAACTTTTCTATCAAATATTCTTTCAATTTCTCAATGCTAATGCGCTCCTGCAACATCGTATCCCTGTCTCTGACTGTAACCTGCTTATCCTCCAGAGACTGCACATCCACGGTAACACAGTAAATTGTACCGACCTCATCCTGCCTTCGGTAGAGCTTGCCGATGGCTCCGGTATCATCATAGGCACAGACAAAAGATTTTTTTAAATCGCCCGATATCTTTTTTGCTAATTCTACAATCTCCGGCCGGTTTCTTAATAAAGGTAAAACTGCCGCTTTTGTAGGGGCTAAATCATTATGCAATCTTAAAACAACGCGCAGGTCATCTTTAACCTTCTCTTCATGATAAGCATCTACCAAAAAGGCTAATACGCTTCTATCCACCCCTCCTGAAGGCTCAATTATGTAAGGGTAAAATCTTTCTTTTGTTGCATCGTCAAAATAACGCATATCCTTGCCGCTAACCTCGCTATGCTGCTTTAAATCAAAGTCAGTGCGGTTGGCAATCCCCTCAAGCTCAGACCACCCGAAAGGAAAATTGTATTCTATATCTGTACAGGCTTTGGCATAATGCGCCAGTTCATCATTTGAATGCGGCCGCTTCCTTAAATTCTCATTTTTCATCCCCAGGCCTAAATACCAGCTAAAGCGGTAGTCTATCCATTCTTCTAATGTTTTGTCTGCGTTAGATGGATGCGTAAAATACTCTATTTCCATCTGCTCAAATTCACGCGTGCGGAAGGTAAAATTTCCAGGCGTAATCTCATTGCGGAAGGCCTTTCCGATTTGCGCCAGGCCGAAGGGAAGTTTGGGGTGTCGTGAATCAAGGATATTCAGGAAATTTACAAACATGCCCTGCGCAGTCTCTGGCCTTAAATAAATCAGATTCCCTTCTTCTTCGACCGGGCCCTGATGTGTCGCAAACATGAGATTAAAAGGCCTTGCTTCGGTTAAAAGACCGGCGCATTCAGGGCATTTGGCCTTATCCTTTAAATCAGCGGTCTTAAAACGCTTTTTACAGGATTTACAATCGCTTTTTAAATCAAAGAAATTTTTAACATGGCCGCTTGCTTCCCAGGCCTTTGGATGCATAAGTATTGCCGCATCCATGCCGAATATATCCTCTCTCTCATGTACGCTAGAGCGCCACCAGGCGCGTTTTAGATTATTCTTTAATTCTACTCCAAACGGGCCATAGTCCCAGGTATTGCTTAAGCCCCCGTAAATTTCCGAAGACTGGAAGATAAAGCCCCGGCGCTTACAAAGCGAAACAACCTTATCCATTAAATTTTCAGACATAGCCTTTATCCGCCTTCACCCTTTAATAGAGTATTAATAGCTATGACGGGTTTCGGCGGATGTCACTAAATAAGCTTACCCTAAGACATGTCAGCGGATAATCCTCCGAAGCCCGTCAAAGCATTTACAGTTCAATTAAAGGGCGAAAGAGGATAATATAGGTATCACGGCATGCCCATGGGTTGTTTTACATTTTTAACGCAGTTTAAAAGAAAAGTCAAGCGAATTCACTTTATTTTTATCTACTCGGATTAAATGTTGAAATAATAGCGAATAATTTATATAAATCTAGGTCTGAGTCTTTATCCTTTATATAAATCTTATAAAAATCCCCTGCGCTATCGATTACATTGCAATCATAGTAGCTTTCTTTATTAGTGAGGTTATAATTAATAAAACCTCTTCTGTCAGGCATAGAAAACTGTATCATTTTCACGTTAGTATGACTTTTTAAATCCGGGATAAAGATGCTCTTCATGATCACAAAGAAGGCATCGGTGAGGTTGTTAATTTCCTTTAGATTGGCAAACATGGTGCGTTTGATAAAATCGTAATCATCCTTAACCCCCTGCTTATCAACCTGAGGGAACAAGTTTATGAAGAAATCCTGTTTTCGATGCAACAGATAGATAACCGGGCCTGCGTACGGACGACGATGGGCCTTTTTGAAATAAACCTTCTTTATAGTTGACTGAATAACATTGAAGCCTTTGGGAAGAGAAATTGTGAATGTAGGAAAACTGTGCGGCAGCAATTCTTTAATATATTCTTCATTTATCTGTGGGGTATCTATTACTTCCCTAGGAGTCATGCAAAGAATAGGAATCTTCTGGCAATCTCCGACACCGCTTTCCACGTAAAATCTTAAAATTCTGCCGCCAGCGAATTTCGCCACAAATAAAATGCCAAGTAATAAAAGAATACCCCAATAAAAGTATTTTGTGAGCTTTTTCTTCATATGTCTAATTTCTTTAATTCTTCTTCCTTGATGAGAAAGCTATGCTCCGGAGCGGGAAACTTCTCTTCGGTAACCTCAAGTTTATAATCCTGTATTGCCTTCAGTATCAAAGGAGAAAGGTTGATATATTTTTTGACAAACTTGGGAGTAAAACGCTCAAACAATCCTAAGAGGTCATAAGTAACCAGAACCTGGCCGTCACAATGCACCCCCGCTCCGATACCAATGGTAGGTATTTTTAGCCTTTGTGTAATGATCTGTGAAATTTTATCCGGAACGCACTCAAGCACGATAGAAAAACAACCCAACTTCTCCAAGGCTTGCGCCTGCTCAATCAGGCGTTGGGCTGCTTCGGCATCTTTCCCGCGTACCTTAAATCCTCCTTCTTTCTCTGCTGTCTGCGGAGTAAGGCCGATATGCCCCATCACGGGGATACCTGCCTGGATAATTTTTTCTGTGACCTCTAAACATCTGTCAAACCATTCTAATTTTACTGCCTCGCAATTAGCCTCTGTGATAAAACGTCTGGCATTTTTCAGGGATTCTTGCGGATTTACCTGGTATGAATCATAGGGCATATCGCCTATAACCAGGGCGTGTTTAACTGCGCGCGTAACTGCCTTGGCATGATGCAGCATCTCAGTCATACCTACCTTGGTAGTTGAATCTAATCCTAAAACCACATTGGCGACAGAGTCACCCACTAAAATCATATCAATCCCTGCCCTGTCAATTAGAGACCCTAATGGATAATCATAAGCAGTAAGCATGGTGATTTTACGCGTACCTTTCAGTGATAAAATATCCTGAACAGTAATTTTATTCTCCATTTTTTGCCCCTTTTATATATTTATCTATTGCAACTGCCGCCTTTTTACCTGCGCCCATGGCAGAGATGACAGTATCAGCTCCCGTAATAATATCCCCCCCGGCAAAAACACCGGGAAGAGAAGTCATAAAATTCTCATTTACGATAATGGTCCCTTCTTTGCTGGTCTTTAAACCAGGAGTGAGTTTTGGCAGTAACGGATTAGGATTCTGCCCGATAGCAATAATTACAGTATCTACATCCAGTGTAAAATTGGAATCTTTAACCGGGACCGGTCTTCTCCTGCCTGAGCTATCCGGTTCGCCAAGGCTCATTTTAATACATTCAAGGGCTTTTACAAAACCATTATTATCTGCAAGAATTCTTACAGGTTGAGTTAAAAACTCGAAAATTATGCCTTCTGCCAAGGCATTCTCTACTTCTTCAATCCTGCCAGGCATCTCTTTTTCTGTACGCCGGTATACCAGGCTTACCTGCCTTCCTAATCTCCGCGCAACCCTTGCACTATCAAGGGCGACATTGCCGCCTCCGATAACAGCCACTTTTTTACCTATGCTAATAGGCGTAGCGTATTCGGGGAATTTATACGCCTTCATCAGGTTTATGCGCGTAAGGAATTCATTTGCGGAATAAACCCGGTCGAGGTTTTCTCCCGGGATACCCAAAAAC
>JAQUAH010000132.1 GCA_028687345.1 Candidatus Omnitrophota bacterium
GGGCAGAAAGATATTTGAGGGCGGCAAAGACCACACATCCCATCAACTGGTTACCTTAGGGCTATCTCAAAGAAAAACCGTGCTGTTGATGTACTTCGTGAGCATAATATTCGGTTTAATCGCAATTTTATATTCCAGGTTAAATGCCTTTGTGATTTCGGTGGTTACTACCCTGGTAATTATTATATTGTTGTTCTTTGGGCTTTTTTTATCAGAGGCTAATTCCCGCGCTGAGGCGCAAAAAAGATCTAAAAATTTAAATAATTCCGCGAATAATAAAACTATTTTGAATGCAATGTTTATGCATAAACGTAGAATTGTAGAAGTCCTGGTGGATTTTGTACTGATTTGTGTAGCTTATTACTGCGCATATTTTTTGCGTTTTGAAGGCGCATTATTGGCCAGTAACATGTTTTTGATAAAAGATTCTTTAGCCTGGATAATCCTGATTAAGATGTCGACTTTCTTTATATTCGGACTGTACCGCGGGGTATGGAGATATGTGAGCATATCCGACTTAATTACCATATTTAAAGTCGTCAGCTTTAGTTCCATTGCCTCCGTATTGTTTTTGACGTTTGTATTTAGGTTTGCAGAATATTCCAGGGCGGTATTTTTTATTGATTGGATTCTTTTATTGTTTTTGATATCGGGGGTGAGAATTTCCTTCAGGATATTGGGTGAATTTTTCAGCCGCGCAAGGGAAAAGGGAAATAATATCTTAATTTTTGGGGCAGGAGATACGGGAGAAATGATAATACGGGAAATCAAAAGGAATAATTCCTTAAATTATAACCCTATAGGTTTTATTGATGATGACCCGTCTAAGTTCGGCAATAAAATACAGGGGGTCGCCGTCTTAGGCTCAAGAAAGAGGATAAAAGATTTAGCCCGCACAGAAGAGGTTAAAGAAATATTAATTGCTATACCTCCACTCAATATAACAGATTTCTCTGAAATAATTAAAATCTGCCAGGACTGCGGTATTTCTTACAGGATGATAAAAGGAATTTTAGATAAGGAGGATGTGGCAGGCTTTGGAAAAAACTAAATTAATCAATTTCTGCGATAGAGCAATTCTATTCTCAATATACGGGATTGCCTTTTATTTGCCTATCTCTAAAGCTATAATTGAGATCTGCAGCTCCATAGCTATTTTCTGTTATATCATAAAAAAGATTGTCCAACGCGATGGGATTACCAAAACTAAAATTAATTATGCAATTTTAATTTATCTGGCGATCTGTTTTATTTCTATTTTCTCAAGCGTTAATATAAAAATCAGCTTTCAATCTTTTCTGGGCAAAGTTTTACAGAATATAGCATTATTTTTCGCCGTAGCCGATACCCTGAATAGCGATCGCCGCATTAAAAATTTTATCTATATTTCTTTTTTATCATACCTTTTGCTTGGGGTTGACGGGATGTATCAGTATTTTACTCATAAGGAGTTTATTCGCAACCGGCCATATTTTGAAATACCGAGGATACATGCCACTTTTTCATCTGCCAACGATTATGGCTGCTATTTAGCTACTGCCATACCTTTTACCCTATCATGTTTTTTTGCGCGCAATAATTTTAAAAAGCTGTTGCGTTTTGCCTTTGCAGTTTTATTTCTGTTGCTCCTTACCTGTCTTATGCTTACCGTCTCGCGCGGCGCCTGGTTTGCCTTAATGGTTTCGGCGCTTTTTATGAGCATCTGGATTAGAGCCTTAGGCATAGTTTTCTTGCTTTTTGGGATAGTTATAATCATAGCGCACCAGTTCTTTTTCCCCTATTTAAAAGAACGCCTGCAGAATCTTTTTGTATTCTTTGATCCCAGCAGTATAGATAGAAAAATGATCTGGCAGGCAGCCTGGAAGATGATTATGGCAAGCCCCTTGATAGGCCTGGGGCTGGGGACTTTCATGTTTAATTTTGAAAAATTTGTGGTTAAAGGATATCCCTATTCCATACCTTATGCGCATAACTGTTATCTACAGATAGCAGCGGAAACCGGGATAATCGGCCTGTTTTCTTTTCTGTCAATTTTAATATTATTTTTTTATTATGGTATCAGGGCTATAAATACCAGAAAAAAGTCTTTCTCTTGGTATATACTTTTAAGCAGCTTAGCCGCAGTCTTAAGTTACGCTGTACAGATTGGCGTTGATACATTCTTTTATTCATTGGACCTGGGAACCTTATTTTGGTTACTACTTGCCTTAGGGGCTGCAACCATGAAAAATATAGAATTAGAAAATGGCAAAATATAATGAAGAGGCTGTTTCTTTTTGTATTAATAGTTTTTGCACTCCCGCTTTTATTGTCTCCCTTCACTAGTTTAATCCTCACCAATTCCTTGCGCGATCATTCCTATAGAGAAATCATTATGCATGTGGTTGCATTAAAAGAAACAAAAGGATTAAAATCTAACACTGAAATAACAAAAAGGCTGTTTTTATTTACCTCAAAAAATACCCTTTTGAACCCGGGAGATCTGCTGCCTTATGAAGAAAAGGCATTAGGTTATTTAATAAACGGGTTAGTCTATTGTGATTACGCTGCAGATATTTTGGCAACACTGTGTGCACATAAAGGTATGCCTTCGCGTTATTGCATGTTGAAGGACAAAGACGGGGTTTCACCGCATACCGCGACCGAAGTCTTTCTCAATGGAAAATGGAGGTTTTTTGATGCGGCAGAAATCTGTTACTATACCCTGCAATCGGGTGAATTAGCCACGTTGGAAGATTTATCCGGGAACCCGGATTTAATCTTAGGGCATAGGCGCATGCGCAAAATTAAAGAGGCGTCAGCAGATGAATATAAAGGCAAATCAGATTGGTATAGGCGCATGTTTCCCGTGCTTCAAGAGCCGCAGCGCTCAAAATCTAAAATGAGACGCATCACGCCTTTTGACAGGATAGGGTTTTTTTATTATTCTGTTTTTAAAGCAGGATTCTTAAGGATTTACCAAGATGCATACTTAAGTATTAAAACCCGCGGTATGGATACCGAAGAAAAAATTTACTATTTAGCAAGGAATTACCAATTAGTGCACAGGACAGATGAATCTGTTAAGGCATATAACGATTTAATCAGGTTATACCCGCAGGGGCAATATGCCGATAAAACGATTTTGTTTTTGGCTTTTATTTACATGGACCAAAAAGGGGATTATCTTAAAGCGATTGATGTCTTACAGTCGCTTGTGCACAGGCCAAAGCTTATTTATGAAAAATACGCATTGTACTATATCGGGAAATGTTACCAGGCATTAAACCGCAATCAAGAAGCCAAAGAATATTTTGACCAATCAGGCCTGTTTGTCAAGCTCGACCCCAGTTTAGCAAATTAAACAGATTTTCTTGATAAATGAATTATAATCTTGCCTTAGCGATTCTTATTATCGGATTAAGCGGGATAGTGGCCCAGATCGTGCTTGTGCGCGAGCTATGGGTTGCTTTCCTGGGCAATGAACTCACCTTAGGTATAATCCTGGCCAACTGGGTAATCTCTGAGGCAATAGGCGTATTTATCATCGGTAAATCCATTGAGAAGATCAGACAGAAAATCGGCGCATTTATAACTTTGGAAATTATCTTTTTATTAGTTTTACCATTTTCGCTTTACATTTCACGGACATTTAAAGAGATAGCCGGCATTCCCTTCGGGCAGGGTTTAGGCTTGTGGCCTATATTTTATTCCTCATTTTTAATAATTTTTCCGGTGGCTTTCTGCCACGGCGGATTATTCAGTTGCGGATGCAAGATTTACTCGCCAGCCAAAGACGGGGCCTCTTCGATAGGAAGCGTTTATGCCTTAGAGACTATCGGTACAATTATAGGCGGTATAACCCTTACCTATATTTTAATTCCATTTCTTAGGCCATTTCAGATTATATTTACTCTAATAAGCTGCAATTTAATTATATGCCTTCTTTTCTTTAGACAAATTTCCGCATTTTTAAAATATACTATTTTATCATTGATAATTATAACCTTATGTTTATTTTTCTCCGCAAAGATACACTATATCGAACGCGCCTCAATAAATAGCGCATGGAAACCAAAAGAGGTTTTAGATTACCGCAATTCTGTTTACGGAAACGTCGCCGTCACAAGAGAGCTTACGCAATATACATTTTTCTATAACGGCATTCCGATAATTACTACTCCTACACCGAATATACAATTTGTAGAGGATTTTGGCCACTTACCGTTATTGTTCCATTCTAATCCCAAGGATGTCTTAGTGATAAGCCAAGGCGCAGGCGGGTTGATTAATGAGATAATTAAATACCCTGTTAAAAAAATAGATTATGCGGAGTTAGACCCTTTAATCATCAAAATGCTTAAGAAGTACCCTTCGCAGTTAACTGAAAGGGAATTTAAAGATAGCCGGGTAAATGTTGTCAATCTGGACGGCAGAGTTTTCTTAAAAAAAACGCCTAACAGGTATGATGTAGTCTTTATCGGCTTATCAAGCCAATCAGATTTATCTAGCAACCGCCTGTTCACCGAAGATTTCTTTTCTCTGGTTAAAAACAGGCTCAAATCAAAT
>JAQUAH010000133.1 GCA_028687345.1 Candidatus Omnitrophota bacterium
ATGTATCTAATATGCCTCCTGCACTTAATTTCAATAAAACCCTATCTTGCAGCCGCCTTGTCGCCTCTTTGGTAAGGGCTTTTTTACCTTCTCCTGTTACGGCTTTACCGGATTCTTCTAAATTCTTACCTTCGGCAATTCTTTGTAGCATAATCATTTTATCCCTTGCGCTGATTTTTGCCGCGTCCATTCTTTCTTCCAGGAAAGTTGCAAAAGCACCATCAAAGTTAAGCAAAGAGTAGAGACAACATAGTAATCTTATATCGCGTATATCAAATATCTTGATTAACCCTTCCGTTACGTTATTAAGGGGCCCTGCCGTGCAGAGAGTATTCTCCGCGAGTTCATTAGGAGTAAGTACAGCCGCCGCCTTTTTAACATATTTTCTTAATTTTCTCGTTATCAAATCACGGGCGTAATCAGTAAAACTACGCCCCGGGAGATGATAAAAACAATCTACCGCCCTGCGCAAGAATCGATTAGCCAGAATCTGCATTTCTACTTCTGGTATAGTAAAATCGCCTTTACCCTTAAGTGCTGCCAATACTTCTTCGGTAATATGCTTATTTAGTGCTAAAAATTTATTGTAAGCAACCGGATTTCCGGAATCAATTTGCTCAAAAATAGCTCTTTCTTGTTCTGGGCTTAAAGGAGTCTTTTCATCAGTGCCGCCAAGTATTTTATCCACTGCTTGTTGATCTCCAGGCGTGGGGTGACTGATAAATTTTCTTGCTGTCCCTTTCTTCCTCTCTACCCTAATGTTTTCTTCTGACATCCATTGGCTTACTATAGTTTGATGAACGCCATAAAGCCTTGACATTGCTACCTGGCTCCCTAATCTTTTATAATCAGCTTCAAGCTGTTCTTTAGATGGCCTCTTGCCAGTCCGAGCAGAGCCGGGAATATCAGATGCCGCCAATGCAATACCAAAACTAGTTAATAATCCGGCTGCAATACCAAATAATGAACGTAATGAGTTATGCATTGGGGCGTTAATTAATTCCGGATGATCAGATTTAACAGCTTCTTCCTCACCGAATGGAATAACCGAAAATCCCCGCAAGGCCATTACATCTAAAGAAAGTGTAGAATTGCCTCTTTCCTCTTCCATATTACGATAAACCAGATTAATGGCGTTTATAATCGCCCTAGTATAGGACTCAATTGCCTCTAACTCAGCGGGGTTACTTTCTGCCCGCTCAGGCGTAAGAAGCAATCTGACATGTTCTATATTAAGGTAAATGTTGACTACCCAGGTTGCCGGATTCTCCAAATATCTACCGTCTTTTCTCTTACCGCTAAAAAATGGGGTGCGGCCGCGAATATTGACTACTCCTATGACATTAGAATGAATTATTCCGCGGCTATCCCAGGTATCGTCAAAAATTATCTGTAAAACAGGGATGCCTTCACGCTCCAATTTCTCAATAAAACTATTTCTTCCGCCTATTCCCAAAATGCTATCGCTATTACTGAAACTGATTACTACTATTAATTTATGTTCACGGTGGGCTTGCCTTGCTATTTCCAACCGCTCCTCCAGGCTCTTGGCCCGTTCGCCTTTTGCCATATAAAAATTCATATTAGGAAGATAGTTCTTGGTAAGGTATACCAGGTATTCTTCCATATAATCTACGATGAGGCCTTCAAACCCAAAAACTACCCCCTTTGCTTTACTTTCAACAACGGGCTTTTGCTTTTCCTCCATTGCTGCCATAAGTTGTTTAGGGGCGCTGACGCTATCCATCTCTATTCTTAAAGGCCCGTTGGAAACACAGCCGGTTAAGATAAATAAGGTAACGACAGCAGCAAAAATTCGTAAAAATGATTTAATTCTTTTGCCTAGCATTTTCCATAAAGCCATAATTCCTATCGCCGCTAATACAATTGCGCAAATTAAAGAATCATAACCACCCATCGCAAGCATCCCTAAATCAGTTGTTGTAGCTAAATCCCCTGGCGGGCCGTGGATTAAAGCTGGGCTGTAACTTTGTGCCAGGTTACCATCACATAAGAAAGATAAAAACGGCAGGGCCAGGGTGAGGAAACTGGGCTCATGCCCCACTGTCCCGATTACTACAGAAACAGTTTCTGTTCTGTTCGCGACAGTGGGTATGGGCTCTCCTGGCAACGCTGCTTGCCTCATCCCGTATTTAGCCATATAGCCAGATCGTCTTCTTCCCTGGGCTGCTAAATATGCTTCAACCATTCCCCTGTTTATTGTTCCCGGAGAAAATTCAGCTGGATAAGGCGGCTCTCTGCGGCCTAATGTTTCAACAGCGGCAATATGCCTACCTGTATATAATGTTTCGCCTAACTCCTGCTGTAATCTATGTATGGCAAAAGCCCGAAGCTCTGAGCCAAGTCCTTTATATTTTATCTCTCCGGGATATCCTCTTCTATTCCAGGGTGCAATTTCGATAACACCCATTTCTGGTATATTCAGGAACCATCCTTCAACCTCAGAGCAATCTTCAGAGAATACCAGATAATAATCAGGCAACGGAATGGACAACCGGCCTGTTAAGGAATCAAAAAGAGACATTGCAAGCATTTTATGCTCTACCTCTGGCTTTACAACCCGCATCCATCTTTCCAGACTACATGCCGCCGATGCCTTTAGAGGCTGGTCTAAATCTGAAACCTTTATTACAGGCAAACTCACCATATATTTTGGTTCCTGGTCATTTCTTAATACAACTATCTCGCCTGTCTTTCCATGATTGCTGCTAATACCATCCTGTATTGATGCTGCTTTTGCTCCGGCAACCGCACTGCTTCCTTGAGGAAAAGGAGCTGTGACTAAAACTCTTTCGGGAGAATCTTCTATCAATTGCGCAAGCTCTCTATCAGCAATGCAAGGCAAACAAGACATAAAGGCGAAAAGAAAACGCAACTCATCCTTTGCTTTTGCTAACAATTCTTCTCTCATATCGGGGAGACCGCCTAATGCTGCTGAATTATGATTAAAAGCTAACCTTCCTCCCCCTTGGGCGAGATATCCTTCAATAAATGCCTGCATTTCCTCTGGGCGCCGAGATTCATATATTTCTTTTATCGCGCGCTGATAGACCCCAAAGAAAAGCTGGAGGGGAAACCTGACTATTAAACTAATGCTCTGGTGGCTATCGTATATACTCTCCTCGGAGTGATATACAGAGTGATTAATACTGTAACCAAAAACAACGTTAAGCTGTCCGTCCTGTGCTTTATAAAAACCAATCCCCAGGCAGCTATTGATAATGCGCCTTCTGTCAAGCACCTGAAATGATAAAGGTAAAAGCACTATCCCTATCTTCTGTTCTAAATCCGAAAATAGGTAATGGAAACATGTCCCTATATGGCTGGCTTCGGGATCAAGCATCTCGATTCTCCTTGCCTTGCCATTTTGCAGCGATATCCCTATGGCCTGGCGAAAAGGATAATCTTCAAGAGGGGTATAAATGAGGCCTTCCTCTCCAAATGCATGGCTCCAACCAGTAGAGTCTATAACAAAACCGTTATCGGTTAAGACAACCACATGATCCTGTAAAAGCTGCTCCTGTGCTTCTCTGGAGGCGAAATTGATAGGCACAATGAAGCCATTAATGCCTGTCCGGCATAACATATCACCTATTAATTCTGAAGCGGCGCCGCATTCACTCCAATCAATTCCTGCCTTCTCAACCGGAGCGTCTAAAGCCAATCCATCTTTATCCCAAGAATAGCCTCCGTTTTCTGTAAGCCAAGCTATACCGTAAGTCTTTATCCTCTCTTTTATTGCAGGGACTAGTCTTTTAAGTCGAGCTTCTTCTTCAGCCCGTGCATCCCTTTTACTTAGTTCTTTTTCGCGCTTCGCTTTTAACTGCGCAGTAGCCTCCTTCGATTCTGCAAGGGCCTTAAGCAACTCTGGGCTGATTCCGCACGTAGCGCGGGCAATCTTACGGATGAAATCCTGCCCTCCGGAAGATGACTTATGCTTGGGTTTATTGTAAGGTATACTATTCTTATCTAAAAATACCCTGATTGCTTCTTGCCAATGCTGCCTGTCTTTATCTTGTCCCTGGTCGTGCCCACCCTGCAATTGGCATACCGTAATAAAGTCCCTGTTTCCCTCAAGAGCCGGTAACAGGGTCGTCTTATAAACTGGCTGCGGGCAATAGGAATCATCTTCTTCCCTTAAGAAGAGGCAGGGTTTGCGAATTAACCCTACCATATCAACCGGACGAGGCAGCACATTGGCCTCATCAACCGTAATTCCGTGTAACTTTGCCAAATTTGCGCCTAGGAGCTGACAAAAATAACTATTTACTTTTTCCTGATGTGAATCGGCCAGACCGTAACTTAACTCACTGAATCCGCGCCTAAACCCATCCTCGAAAGTATCAGGAATTGCCTGAATAATTAAATATTTGATTGGGGAATCTTCAGCGAAAGATGCCTCAATTGCATCTATGCCGCCTAAAGAAGGCCCAAAAGCAATGACGTAATCAGGTGGGTTTATTCCTAATTTTTCTTTATTATCTAATACAAACCTGGCAACTCTGTTAAGGT
>JAQUAH010000134.1 GCA_028687345.1 Candidatus Omnitrophota bacterium
AGAAAATTCCTGCACCAGCGGAATGCCGAATAATTCGCAGGATTCTCTAAAGTTAAGCTCCCTGCCGCCTAAAACAACTTTATTGTGTTTGACTTTGGGATCTTTATAATGAGTAAAGAAGAAGGCGTATTCTATGGCAATAGTGGGAATATTTGCCTTAGCTCTATATTGCGCATTTTCTCCAGTGGAATTTAGAGCAGGACAATTATTTTGATACTCAATTATATCGCCATATCCATCTACTTCATGGGTCATTGCGCGTAATGCATCAACTGTCTTTAAGCCGGTCCCGTTATACCAGGTGCCTCTGATTTGAACATCTATTCTGGTAGGTTTCTTACTTGGCTTGGCAATACCTAATGTTACTACCTTTGTAAATCTACGGCAGAAGTTTTCTCCTTCATCGCAGACAGGATTTCTCACCGTAAGCTTGCCATCTACAGCTATATCAGTTAATAACTCGGTCTTGTTTGACCACTCAATTCTATTGGCCTTGCTGCTAAAATGGAAGTCCGGAGAAATGAGATACGTTTTTCCTGTGCGTGCATCTTTGTATACCCATACCGGCAAATTCAATTCTAAAGCGCCTACTGCTATATTTTCAAGCGCATTATCGCGATAAGGGGTGCCATTAGGCAATAAAGCCATGGCATTACGCGGCTCTAAGGATTCTTTCATCTTGGCTGCCGCTTCTTCTGGCGTTGCCTGCGATTGATTTAACTCAACAAATAAGGCCTCTAATCTCTGCAACTCTGCTTCATTTTCAATCATTATTACATTGGTCTTTTCTAATTCCTCCTGGCAACAGACTATTTCTTCTTCTATGGCTGTGCTCTGCCCTGAAACTACCTGAGTGGCCGCAGCATTTGTAGTTGCAATAGTTGGGGCTTCTACAGGCGCACTCGCAGTAGCAGGTACGCTTACACTGACAGGAGCGCTTGCGGTAGAAGGAGCACTGGTAATTGGACTTGAAGCTGGAACAGAGGCTGGCTCACTTGCAACTGGCGCAGAAGTTGTAGTCGTTGATTCACTTGTTGCTTGAGTAGTTTGTGTAGTAGTTGGTGCGCTTGCTGTAGTTGGAGCTGACGCTGTCGTAGTACTTACTTGAGTAGAAGTGGTTGCCGTAGCAGCAGCTTTCTTTCCTGTCTTATTTTTCTCAACTTGCCTTTCAGCAATATATTTTTCCGCTTCACTACCAGACCTGCTTCCCTGGAATACCTGCTGCTTTTCTTTGGCAGGCGCGCTTGTTGCGACCGCAGTAGCAGTATCCTTAGCAGGCGTTGAAGCTGTAGCAGCAGCACTTGCAACTGCCTGGTTTGTAGCCGTAACAGAGGTTGTGGTAGCTGGCTCACTTGTTGCTGGCGCGCTTATAACTGGCGCAGAAGTTGTAGTGGTTGACTTAGTTGTTGCGTTAGCAGGTAATGTAGTAGATACAGTTGTCGTGGATTTTAATGCATTGGTATCACCATGATATTCTTCGTGTAACTTAAGCGCATACTCGCGTATCTCTTCATCGCTTCTGCTAAATACATCCTGCAACTTCTCAGCAAGTGGCTTGACTCTCCTGAAAATGAGAACTCCGGGGTCATCGCTAAAATGACCTTTAAAATGAGCCATAATCACATTAGCCGAGGTCAGGGCAGAAGCGCCCGGATTAATATCTGTTACTCGGCAAAGTAACGCCAGCCTTACTTTCGGATGTTGAGCAAGATAAATATCTGCAGTGTAGGCCAAAATTTCATTTATTACACTTGCTGAATATCGCGGGTGATCTAACTTAATATCCGATAAAGCATTATACCCGTGGGTTAATTCATGATTAACCACATTGGTCACGGCGTCCCTTTGGATATCAGCGGGAGCGCTATGTTCGTACGCTGATTTCAATGCAGGAATCAAGATTTCCTGTATTGCCTGAGGCAGTGGGTTGCCATCTATGTCATCGAGTATCTTTTGATAATTTTTACTCTGAATATCTCTTGCAAATTGAATCGCATTCTCCTCATGCACAAATCCTATACCGGGATATTCTTCTGACGTAGACCCGGATAGTGTCCAGGATAACCCGGAATTATCCTCATAAGCTAACTCCCTTGTTACTAAAGCAATTAATTCTTTACCGTTTCTTTGCTGTCTATAAATCTCAGCTATCTTATCCCTGTAAATATTCTCAATCAATCCGTCCGCAACCTGGATATCAAGGAAAAGGCCGTTTGGCATAAGTATTTTCTGGTTAATTTCTGCTAACTTCTGGTAGAAGGGAGAATGATTATAAGAAGGTTCGTTTCGGCCTCCAAATTCAGTCCACTTAGTTTCTTGATATGCATGCCTGAGTGGATGCACTACATCTTCAAGAAAAGCAGCTGATGCTTCTGGCTCCTGCGCAGTGGTAATATTTCTTGCATTGAGTTTCTCTAAATCTCCCCGCAATAACTTTGCCTTCTCTGAAGACTCGTTATATACCTGTGACATTGTATCTTGCCTTGCAACAGCAGCTTCTTGGGTGGTAATAGATATATCTTCTTTATGTAAAACAGGTGCGACAGATTGAGCCTGTGCAGGCGGGGTAGCTGCCGGAGCGCTGACAGATTGCATTGTAGTAGTGTATAATGAAGCACCTGGATTATCCGCATAAGCAGTAGAGCCACTAAGAACCGCGGCTGCTCCAGCCACTCCTTTTGCACCAACAATTACTGCTGCAGCAACTCTACGTGCCCGCGTAACCCTATCCATTGTTTCATAATTTCTTACTAACCTCAAACCGCGTAACCTTGCTTCTATTTCAGTACAAACAATTCGTTCTATCTTTACAGGCTCTACACCATTACCTGCATCTCCAGGTTCAAGTCTTATCCCCTCCACATTCATCGCCCTGCGCAATGCTCTTCTTTGGCCAATCCCGGTCATTGCGCAAGCTTCTATGATTAAGGCAGCTACATAACCATCATAATTATCATAAGGAACATTAACTGCTTGGCTTCTTACTAATTTTGCTTCTCTCTTACGATTTACCAATTCAAGGCGCCTGGCTGCTTCCGCTTCTGCAGCTTCTTTATCTAAAAGCCTTCTGTTTGCTCTTCTTTCTTCAATGGAAGTTTCATTCCCCGGCCTTTCCTTCTCTATCTGTAGTGCTTTCTTGGCTAATTTGGAAATGGCCAAGATACTTAGCCCTACCAACACAGCAAAACCTGCAATTACCAATAACCCAGGCCAAACCGGGCCAGTTGCAGCTGCGCCCATATTGAAGACAGCCGTTCCAATCAGCCCAAATATAAGCAACTTTGACGACATCGATGCTTTTGCGACTCCAGAAAGAACTGCTTTTTTGTCTCTAATAACTGCAAAAACTGCCTTCGCGGCTCTCCAACCGTCTAATCCCAGTAAATTAAGCGCACACATCCACATACTTATCTTGGCAACTGTATCCATATAAGGACGTATGTATTCAGGAGCCCAGCTAACGTCTAAGGCAGGATTGCCAAATAAACTATATAATAAACAGGCGAATACCAGGTTAGTAAAAGGACCTGCCAGGTAAACGCCCCATCTAACCTTGTTAACAAAATGCGTTCTTACTCCAAGCACGTCAAAACTTATGGCCTTAGGACGATCTTCAGGGTTTTCACTTAAGAAACCTGCTACAGCGTGACCGACTTCATGGAAAGAATATAATATAAAGGCAATGCCAAAAATCTTGGCTATATCAATAACCGCCTGAATCGGGAAGAACCAGAGGATGACCAGAATAACCGGCCAGATTAGGATATTTCCATTGATATATATAGGTAAGAAAGGTAATCTAAATGCCGGGCTCCAGGAAGTTGCTCCCAATTCCTCTTTCGGGTCACGGGTAAGCCAAGGTAATTCTGCGGTTTGAGGCACTTTTGCGGCGGCATTGTCAACAAGAGGTACGCCAACACCAGCTAAGGGAGATGGCTTCATAAGCATCCTCGCTCTGCTTCTACGAGGGCCTTCATAATCTCCTCTTTGAGCCCTCTGCCTTAAAATTCTTACCTCTCTCTTGCTTCTTTCAGTGAGAACACTTATGTGCACTGGCGCGTAAGAACAAATGAAGCATTCGCCTTTAGCTCCCACTAAACCTATTTTTTCATCTTTTGCCGGTTCCGTTAAATCAAATTCCAAAATAACCGGCACATCATTTTCCTTCTCAGCCCGCACTAAAGCTGCATCTCTGGCAAGTTCCCAATCACCGAACTCAAGCGCAACTCCGCGGTAAACTGCTTTTTCTCCTAGGCCTTTGGCTTCTCTATTATCAAAATAACCGTTATATTCGGCAATAACTGTAATTATCCTGGTAAGGACTGTTCCATGATACGCTATCAATCTGAATCCTTCTGGCCACTTATTACCATGCGCTGCGCGGTAAAGCTGTGCTGCTTTTA
>JAQUAH010000135.1 GCA_028687345.1 Candidatus Omnitrophota bacterium
CAGGTTTTCTGGACCGCCTGTTCCAGTTTTAGGTCTAACTGCGGGGCATCGCCGCCTGTTAAATGATGGATTTCTTTCAAATACTCGGTTGCGCCCAAATCCTGCCGGCAATAACCTAACAGAATGACAGCGTCGCCTTCCTGTTTAAAATTTTGTGAGCAGGTTTTTTTTATATCCTTAACAATACCTATCATGCCTATCGCCGGAGTGGGATTAATAGCAGACTTCGGGCTTTCGTTATAGAAAGATACATTGCCGCTTACTACGGATAAATTAAACGATTTGCAGGCATCCCGGATACCTTCCACGCAATTTTTAAACTGCCAAAAACTTTCCGGCTTCTTAGGGTTCCCGAAATTAAGGCAATCCGTAACTGCTGCGGGGTGAGCTCCGGAACAAACCAGATTCCTGGCTGCCTCGGCTACGGCAATCTGCGCGCCCCGGTATGGATTAAGGAAACAATAGCGGCTATTACAATCGGTGGTTGCGGCTATTCCCTTATTTGTTCCTTTCAATCTTAAGACCGCTGCATCTGAGCCGGGTAACACTATAGTATTGGTTTGTACCATATGGTCGTACTGCCGGTATACCCAGGCCTTATTAGTAATAGACGGAACGGCCAAAAGCTTAAGCAAAATCTTGTTATAATCTTTGGGGTCCGGAATTTCGCTCAGCTTAAGTTTATTTAATTTTCTTAAATATCCGGGCTTCCTATACGGCATATCATATATCGGAGCCTTAGTTAAGGCATGGGCGTTTATCCGGGCCACGATTTTACCTTTATCCCTGATAGTAACAAGCCCATCTTCAGTAACTCTCCCAATAACCGAAGCATTGAGATCCCATTTCAAAAATATCTTCCTTATATTCTCCTCTTTTCCCTTTTTAACACAGACCAACATTCTTTCCTGGGACTCAGACATCATAACCTCCCAGGGTTCCATATTCTCTTCACGCCTCGGAACAGCCTGCAGTTCTACATCCATACCGGAATTACCAGCCGATGCCATCTCGCTGGTACAACAAGTAAGGCCTGCAGCCCCCATATCCTTAATCCCCACAAGATAACCTGTATTGATCGCCTCTAAGGTTGCCTCAATTAAGCACTTCTCTGTAAAAGGATCTCCTATCTGAACCGTTGGCCTCTTTTCCTCCCCTTCCTTAAACTCATTGGAGGCAAGAATACTGCATCCGCCAATTCCGTCCCTTCCGGTGCTTGAGCCAACATACATTATGGCATTGCCTTTTCCGCATGCGCGTGCCCTCATTAATTTCTCTTTTTTAGCGATACCAATGCACATCGCGTTAACCAGGCAATTTCCGCTATAGCTTTCATCAAAGTAAATCTCGCCACCCACTGTCGGTACACCGACACAGTTTCCGTAGAACTGAATTCCATTTACCACGCCGCCGAGTAAATATTTATTATATGCCTGAGTTAGCGGGCCGAAACGCAGCGAATTTAAAGAGGCGATTGGCCGCGCGCCAGCCGTAAATATATCCCGGATAATCCCGCCTACGCCGGTAGCCGCTCCCTGCTTTGGTTCAACCTGCGAAGGATGATTGTGACTTTCCATCTTAAAAACAATAGCTAAATCATCAATAATAATACCTCCGGAATCTTCTCCTATCAGCGTCTTATATTTTCCTGCCTTGGGTAGAAGCTTTAGCCATTTACGGGAACAAAGATATCCGCAATGCTCAGACCATTCCACCGAAAACATGGCTAATTCCGTATTAGAAGGATTCCGTTTTAAAATCTTTAAAATATGCCGGTATTCCTTATCGTTTAAACCAAGCGAATGATAGACATTCGGTTTTATCATGTTCTTGTTTTCTCCAAATATTTAATTACTGACTTAAATATAAAATAACCGTCTTTTGAACCAAGTTCTTTTTCGGCACTGCGTTCAGGATGCGGCATCATCCCTAAAACATTCCTTTTTCTGTTGATAATACCAGCGATATTATCCAACGCCCCATTGGGATTGAATTTGTCATTAACCTCTCCTGCGTCAGAACAATAACGGAATACTATTTGGTTATTATCTTTTAGCTCTTTTAGCCCGGCTGCATCAATATAATAATTTCCTTCGTTGTGCGCGATAGGTATTTTTAAAATCTGGCCCGGGTTATACAAACCGGTGAACCTGGTATCATTATTTTCTGTCTTGATATAAACATAACTACAAATAAAATGCAGATCTCTATTCTTAAGCATTACACCAGGCAAAAGTCCTGCTTCAAGGAGGATTTGAAAACCATTACAAATTCCGATTACCGTGCCACCCTTTCCGGCAAACTTCACAATAGACTTTAACACCGGAGAAAATTTCGCTATTGCACCTGTGCGCAGGTAATCTCCGTAGCTAAATCCTCCCGGCAGGATAACACAGTCAAGCCCGGCAAGATCAGTATCTTTATGCCAGATATACTTAACAGGCTTGCCTAAAACATCCTTGATGACATAAAAACAGTCCTGATCGCAATTAGAACCGGGGAAAACTACGATCCCAAATTTCATTTATTCTCCCGTATCTTAAAATGGTAATCTTCAATTATCGGGTTTGCCAGCAACTTTTTGCACATCTGGTCAACTTGCTCTTGCGCCATTTTTTTATCTTTCAAATTGAGATTGATTACTATTAATCTGCCGATACGCACGTCCCCTAACTCTTTATAACCTAATGATTCTAAGGCGTGTTTAACCGTCAAGCCCTGGGGATCAGAAACAGTCCTTTTTAAAGAAATATAAATTTCGGCAATCATTTTTAATCTCCCTTTTTATATCGCTTCCATCTCTTTAGCTCGTTTTCTCCAGTGCCGCCCTAATAAACTCTCTAAACAAAGGATGCGCTTTATCGGGCTTAGACTTAAACTCCGGATGAAATTGCACGGCAATAAAATAAGGATGGTTCTTTAATTCGATAATCTCAACCAATCCTTTCTTCTGATATATCCCGGAAAAAATCATTCCTTTATTTTCGAATAATTTCTTGTATTTATTATTGAATTCGTACCTGTGCCTGTGCCTTTCCTGAATTAAGGTTTTGCTATAAACCCTGAATGCAAGGCTATTCTTCTTAATCTTGCAAGGATAAGCGCCTAATCTCATAGTGCCGCCTAATCCTTTAATCTTCTTCTGTTCTTCCAGCAGACTGATCACCGGATATTTTGTCTTAGGCTTAAATTCAGTGGAGTTGGCCTCTTTTAAGCCACAAACATCTCTGGAAAATTCTATCACTGCACACTGCATTCCCAGGCAAAGTCCCAAAAAGGGAAATTTATTTTCGCGCGCAAATTTAATCGCTTCAATCTTACCTTCAATTCCCCGATAACCAAAACCACCGGGCACCAGCACTCCCGAGACACCCTTTAAAAGTTTATCCGCACCAATCTTTTCAATATCTTCAGAGTCTACCCGCTCTATCTCAACTTTACAATTATTGGCAATACCCGCATGCGCTAATGCCTCATATATGGATTTATAGGCGTCCTGTAAAGTAGTATATTTACCCACTATGGCGATTTTCACCTTATCCCTGGGATTAAGTATCCTTTCTACTACGTTTTTCTCCCAATCCTTTAAATCCGAAAATTTACAGATGAGATTAAAGTGGCTTAAGATTATCTCATCTAAAATCTGTTTTTTGAAAACTAACGGTATCTGATAAATCGATTCTACGTCCCTGGCCTCAATAACTGCTTCTTTTCTGACATTACAAAATAAGGATATTTTTTCTTTTACCTCTTCTGATAAAGTTTTTTCTGTACGGCAGATAAGGGCATCAGGCTGGATTCCGATTTCGCGTAACGTCCCTACGCTGTGTTGAGTAGGCTTAGTCTTTATTTCGGCCGCAACCTTTATATAAGGCACGAGGGCTAAGTGAATATAAAATACATCCTGGTACCCTACATCTAGCCTAAATTGCCGAGCAGCCTCTAAAAAGGGCAAACTCTCGATATCGCCTACTGTACCGCCAATCTCAACAATAACCACGGAGGCTTTGGAGACCTCAGCAGCCTTCTTAACTCTTTCTTTTATCTCATTAGTAATGTGAGGGATAACCTGGATGGTCTTACCTAAGTAATCGCCGCGCCTTTCTCTGGCAATCACAGCATTGTAAACCTGGCCGGTAGTCACGTTATTGAATTTGGTAGTCGAAGCCTTGGTAAATCTTTCATAATGGCCTAAGTCTAAATCTGTTTCTGCTCCGTCCTCGGTAACATAGACCTCACCGTGCTGATAAGGATTCATTGTGCCGGGGTCAACATTAATATAGGGATCGAATTTCATAAGAGTAACCTTCAATCCTCTAGATTCCAGAATCTTACCGATTGAAGCAGAAGTAATTCCCTTACCCAG
>JAQUAH010000016.1 GCA_028687345.1 Candidatus Omnitrophota bacterium
CGCACGTGATTATAGTACTTGATAAGGGCATTATTGTCGAGCGGGGAAACCACGGCGAATTACTCCAGTTGGAAGGCTTATACAGGCGCCTTTATCAAATGCAGGAGCTGTCCCGAACTTAATTATCTTCGGAGTGCTTTCCGGGATCCCGGGGATCGGGGAAATGATGCAAGAGGGGCTAAAAATAGCTGTATTCTTTAAGAAGATTGTGATATACTGATAAAATTAATCAATTCACAAACATAACTTATGTCAGAGAGTATTAAGATTAATGCTCCATAAGTTATGTGCTCATTGAAGGAGGAATGAAACAGTGCCATCAGAATTAATCAAGCAACTTTTAGAAGCAGGAGTGCATTTCGGGCATCAGACGAAACGTTGGAATCCTAAGATGAAAAAGTTCATCTTCGGCCGCAGGAGCGGAATTTACATTATTGATTTAGAAAAGACCGAGGAATGCATAAATAAAGCCAGGGATTACTTGTTGGATATAACCAGTAAAGGCGAAGTGGTGCTTTTTGTAGGGACAAAAAAACAGGCGCAGGAAGTAGTGCTGCAGGAGGCAATACGCTGCGGTATGTATTATGTGACTGAACGCTGGCCCGGGGGGCTGCTTACCAACCTTTCTACCATAAAAAAGAGCATAAACCGCCTAAAGGAAATAGAAAGAATGAAAGAAGACGGCACATTCCTTAAATTGACCAAGAAAGAGGTCGCCGGCCTGGAGAAAGAATTAGGCAAATTGAAGAAAAATTTCTCCGGTATTGTCAAGATGGACCGTTTCCCTAAGGCCATTTATATTGTGGATACCAAGAAGGAGGAAACTGCGGTAAAGGAGGCCAGGAGGTTATCTATCCCTATAATAGGGCTTATTGATACTAATTCTGACCCTGATTTAATTGATTACCCCATTCCGGGAAACGATGATGCTACTAAGTCCATTCGCTTGGTCACTACCGTTATAACTGATACCATAATCGAAGGCAGAAAAAAATTCCTGTCTTATCTTTCTCAGGAAGGCGTGGCAGTGAAGGAGGAAAAAGAAGAAGAGCAACCGGCAGTGCTTCCTGAAGAGGAAATAAAGATAAAGGAGATAGAAGAGATATTGGAGACCACAGAGCCGGCTGAAGGAGAAGCCAAGCCCTTAAAGAAAGGGCGCACAAAGCAGGCTCCGGAAGAAAGAACGAGAGCCAGAAAAAAGACATAACACCCTCTCATAAAAAGAAGTATAATCCCGATAAGATAAACTAAATTTTTTTTAAAAGGAGTGTGGCAAAAAAAATGGATATATCGCTTGATTTGATTAAGGAATTAAGAAACCTTACGCTTGCCAGTATCGCGCATTGTAAAAAGGCGCTCCAAGAATCAGGGGGAGATATTAAGAAGGCGGCAGAAATTCTGCGTAAGCAGGGATTGGAAATCGCCGCAGGTAAAAGAGAGCGCGTAGCAAAAGAGGGCAGGATTGAGGCTTATGTGCATACGGGCAATAAGATCGGGGTTTTATTAGAGGTTGACTGCGAAACAGATTTCGCGGCCCGTAACAGCGAATTCGTTCAATTTACCAAAGATTTATCCATGCAGATAGCCGCATGCAATCCGCTATACTTAAAAAAAGAGGATGTGCCTCCAGAGGTAATAAAAGAGGAGAAAAATAAGGACGAATTCTATAAAAATAATTGCCTGCTTCAGCAGCCGTTTGTAAAAGACCTTAGCATTACCATAAGCGATTATTTAGGTAGTTTAGTTTCTAAAATCGGGGAAAATATAGTTATACGCAGGTTCATACGTTACAAAGTCGGCGAGTAATGAAGAAACCTATTTATAAAAGGATAGTCCTCAAGTTAAGCGGTGAGGCGCTGCGAGGTAAAGAATCCCACGGAATTGACCAGTCTGTCTTGATTTCTATTTCCAGCCAGATAAAAGAAATCAGGGATTTGGGGGTGGATGTGGCAGTTGTTTTGGGAGGAGGCAATATTATCAGGGGCCACGAGAATACGGATGCCCGGGGTTTGGATATGGACAGGTCAGTGGCTGATTATATGGGCATGCTGGCTACAGTAATCAACGGCCTGGCGCTTCAGGATGTCCTGGAAAAAATGAGCCTGCCTACGCGGGTAATGACAGCCATAGAAATGCAGCGTATTGCCGAGCCTTACATCAGAAGAAGGGCAATCAGGCATTTAGAAAAAGGGCGCATAGTTATATTTGTAGCAGGCACAGGCAACCCCTATTTTACTACCGATACGACAGCAGCGCTGAGGGCCATGGAGATAAATGCCGATGCAATATTAAAGGCTACCATGGTAGATGGTGTTTATTCGGCAGACCCCCTTAGATTTAAGGATGCAAAAAAATTTAAGAAGTTAAAATATATAGATGTTTTAAAGAAAGGGCTTAAGGTTATGGATGCAACCGCTGTAAGCCTTTGCATGGATAATAAATTGCCCATCGTAGTCTTCAACCTGAATAAGGAAGGTAATATCAAGCGGGTGATATTGGGTGAAAAGATAGGTACCCTTGTGCAATAATCGGAGGTTACCATGACCACCAAAGAGATTTTACATAATACGGAAGAAAAGATGAAAAAGACGCTGGAATCTGTAACAAGGGAATTCCTGGAGATAAGAACCGGCCGGGCAAGCCCTGTCCTTGTCGAGGGCTTATATATTGATTATTATGGGACTCACACGCTGCTTAAACAACTTGCTTCTATTTCAGCACCTGACGCACATCTCATTGTTATACAGCCCTGGGATATAACCGCAATACCGGAAATTGAAAAGGCGATATTAAAGTCTAATTTGGGGATTATGCCTTCTAATGACGGCAAATTAGTAAGATTATCCGTTCCTCCTTTATCCAAGGAAAGGCGACAGGAGTTGGCTAAGGTGGTGCACAAGATGGCAGAAGAAGGCAGAGTGTCATTACGTACAATCAGGCGCGATTCAAAAGAATCTTTGGAGAAACTGGAGAAAGACAAAGTAATTCCAGAGGATGATAAATTCCGCGGCATAGAAGAACTGCAAAAGATGGTTGATAGATATATATCAAAGATTGACGAAGTCCTGAAGAGTAAAGAAAAAGAAATTTTAGAGTTCTAATTGTTGTTCCTGATAGATTTGGGCCTCTAGCTCATCTGGTAGAGCACCACCCCTTTAAGGTGGCTGTGCCGCGTTCGAGCCGCGGGAGGCTCACTGAATTGTATAGGCGAGAACGCAAGGGGGTGTGGGGGAAAATTTTCCCCCACGCTTTCGGGGTAACAGCCCCGACGAATGTCGGGGCGCCATAGGGGCATAGCCCCTTTGGGGAGCGACGAGCTTATAGCGAGGAGCGACGCGTTCGTAGCCGCGGGAGGCTCATAAAATTTTTGCTCCGCAAAAATTTTACACCGAGCAGCGTGTTTAACAAATTTGTTGTGCTGCGAGGTGTAGAAATTAAATTTTAAGCCCTTTTAGGGCGGATGGCGGAATAGCATACGCGATAGCCTTAGGAGCTATTGGGGCAACCCTTGGAGGTGCAAATCCTCTTCCGCCCACTTAAAATTTTCCTTGCCGGAAAATTTTAAGTGCACTCAAGCAGCACCGCACTTCGTGCGGTGTAATTCGCCGATAAGCAATAGAGGGCGAATTAAGCGTTAAATGCCTGAGCGCAGTGTGCAAAGAATAATTTGATAGCGGTTTACGCGGGAGTGGCTCAGTTGGTAGAGCACGACCTTGCCAAGGTCGACGTCGCGGGTTCGAACCCCGTCTCCCGCTCCAGTATAATTTGTCCTCAACATAGGAGGTAAATACGAGAGGTGAATTTTTTGGTCTGATCTTAACTATCTTATTTGTCTATGCTGTTCCAGCACTACCCCTTAGTCTATTTATTTGGTTTATTGGACGTAAGAAGAGTGGATGGTTGAGAAGTGAGTTCTTTTTTATCCTTATCCCTTTCATAGTTTGGCTTTTACTTTCAATAGCTTTCCACGGTAGAGGTGGAAAATCACTCTCCAATGTTGCAATTGAACCATTCTTTTGTGGTATTCCAGCAGGACTTATATTACTTCCACGCTTGTTCTTCTCCGTTAATTCTAATAAAAGTAAGATATTAATTACTGCTGTAAGTACTTTAGCTGTTAGTATCATAGCGGTTTTAATCTGGCTATTGACACCTTCTTTGACAGAATAAAATTGAGTTTAAGGAATAGGAAACAAATGCCCCACACCAATTTTTGTAATTGGAAGGGGGTTAGATTATTGAATTAGGCGTGAGGGGTAGTAATAAGGTTATCTTATTTCAAGGGCATTTTTAAAAATTGGTGAGGGGTTAAATTCGCACCTTCAGAGAAGCAAAAACAGAGAAGATTGACTTATGTCGCACTTCGTGCTCCATAAGTCAAGTGCTCATTTAAAAAGGAGAAACTGATATGCAGATTATGGATTTTTTATCGAAGAAGGCAATCACCACCGATATAAAGGCAACAAAAAAGGAAGATGTACTCAGGGAATTAGTTGACACTTTAATCAACTCCGGAGATATTGAAAAACGTTACCGCAATAAACTTATCGAAGCGCTTATGAATAGAGAGGCCCTGGGTTCTACTGCCATCGGTCAGGGGATAGCCATACCGCACGCAAAATCTGACTGCGTGGATAAGTTATTGGCGGCATTCGGGCTTTCCAAAAAAGGCGTAGATTTTGATTCTTTAGACGGCGAACCCGCATATATATTCTTTTTATTGGTAGCCCCGCAGGATTCTGCCGGTCCGCATCTAAAGGCGCTGGCCAGGATATCGCGGCTGCTTAAAGATAAATATTTTCGCGATAGTCTGCGCGCCTGCACAGATGAAAAGTCTATTATCAAGATAATCAGCGAAGAAGACGGAAAAAAAGTATAAAAGCATGAAAATCAAAGTAGAGGGTGTGTTTAAATGGCTATACCCTGGGATTGGCGTAAAGCGCTGGATAGGGCTTAGCGCCTTCGGCGTAATCCTCTTGATTTTTGGCGCTACGCACTTAAGCGCCGAGGAATACTGGGTAATCCAGATTTTAGATGCAATAGTAATAATTTCAGGCATTATAATTTTGATCTTAGGGATAAAAATGATGTTGCGGTCTTTGATCGCCGCATATATACCCGCTTCTAAGACTGAGCAGCTTGTTGATATCCTCTATCAGAGAAAACACTTAGGCCGGGGCCCAAGGATTGTTACCGTAGGAGGCGGCACTGGTTTGTCGATGGTGCTCACCGGGCTTAAAGAATACACCTCTAACATCTCCGCTATAGTGACCGTAGCTGACGACGGCGGTTCTTCGGGGAGGTTGAGGCAGCAATTTGATATACTTCCACCCGGGGATATCCGTAACTGTTTGGTTGCTTTAGCCGATGCCCCGGCATTGATGCGCGATTTATTTCAGTTTCGTTTTGATGCAAACTCCGAGCTATCCGGACACAGCTTCGGAAATCTTTTTATCACAGTAATGACAAGGTTAACCGGAGATTTTGAGAAGGGAATAAAGGAAACCAGTAAAGTTTTAGCCTTAAGGGGGCAGGTAATTCCTTCAACCTTAAACAACGTGGTATTGGTAGCACAACACAAAGACGGTTCAGTGACCGAAGGCGAGGATAAAATACCCAAAGTAAACAAGCCCATAGATAAGGTTTCTCTGAAGCCGTATCAGCCTCAGGCAACGCCGGACGCAATAAAGGCCATCAACGAAGCGCAGATAATTATTCTGGGGCCCGGCTCGCTTTATACGAGTATTATACCAAACCTTTTAATTAAGGAGATCACTGATAGCATTGTGGCGTCAGGTGCAATTAAGGTATACGTCTGCAATGCCATGACCCAGCCAGGTGAAACTGACGGATACAGCGCTTGCGACCATATAAAAGTAATGATAAAACACAGCCACCCGCGCATCCTTGATTACTGCATTGTAAACACGGGAGAGATTCCTTCTGAAGTTCTTAACCGTTATGCCAACCAGAATTCATACCTGGTTGTTAATGACAGAAAAAAAATCGAAAATATGGGTTACCGCGTAATTGAGGATGATTTCGGCATTGTGGAGAATGATGTAGTCAGGCACGACCCCGCAAAATTAGCCAGGATTATTTTCGGCCTTATTGAGGAAATTTAATCTTATGGCCTTAATTAGAAAAAAAATAGTCGTAAAAAATAAACAGGGACTGCATGCGCGGCCAGCGGCGTTATTTGTGCAGGTGGCTAATAAATTTGATTCCCGGATAACCGTCAGTAACGATAAGGAAGAAGTAAACGGTAAATCCATTATGGGGATATTGATGCTGGGCGCAGAAAAAGGCACTCTAATTGTTATAGAGGCAGATGGCGAAGACGCGCATTCCGCTATATCGGAGTTAGAAAAGATTATTTCCGCAGAGGAAGAAAAATGATAGAACTTAAAGGCATAGCCGCAGCCTCCGGGATTAGCATCGGTCCGGCGTATAAAATAGGCAAAGAGGAGCTTGTGATTGAGCGCGAGCCGATAAAGGAGCAAGATATACCAATTCAAATACAGCTCTTTGAAGAATCGTTGATTAAGACGCGCAGGGAGATTATAGAGCTGCAGAAGAGGATTGGCTTAGAGATGGGGCAGGAGGAAGCAGAGATTTTTGACGCCCACCTTTTAGTATTAGAAGACAGGATGCTTATAGAAGAAGTCATCTCCAGGCTCAAAAAAGAGAAGGTAAATGTAGCTTATATCTTTTCCGGAGTTTTAAAGAAATACATAGATGTATTTTCCAAGATAGAAGATGAGTACCTAAAAGAACGCATCGCCGATATAAATGATGTGGGTAAAAGGATTTTACGGCACCTTTTAGGAAAAGAGAAAAAGAGTTTAGGAGATTTAAAGGAAAAGGTAATAGTGGTTGCGCATGACCTTTCTCCTTCAGATACAGCGGCAATGCATAAGCAGCTCGTCAGCGCCTTTGTAACAGACATCGGCGGCAAGACCTCGCATACAGCAATTATGGCGAAGTCTCTGGAGATACCGGCAGTGGTCGGAGTCGAGGAAGCAACAGTAAAGATTAAACCTTCCGACCTTTTAATAGTCGATGGCAACAAGGGTATTGTGATTATTGACCCGGATGAAAAGACTTTACAGATTTACGGTCAGGAGGAAGAAAGGCTTAAAGGCATAGCGCAGAGATTTCTATCGGTAAAGGATGCTCCGGCTGCGACCATTGACGGCAGGACAATTGATATATATGCCAATATTGAATTTCCTGACGAGGTCCCTTCGGTAAAACTACACGGAGCTATGGGGATAGGCCTTTATCGTACCGAGTTTTTCTACATGAACAGGAAAGACCTGCCCCTTGAAGAAGAGCATTACCAGGCTTATAAATATGTAGCAGAGGAAATGAAGCCCTATAGTGTAATTATCCGTACGCTGGATTTGGGTGGAGACAAATTCCTGTCGCAATTTGAGATACCAAGCGAGATGCAGCCGTTTTTAGGTTGGCGGGCGATTAGATTCTGTTTGGCCCGCCCCGATATATTTAAATTGCAGTTAAGAGCGATATTAAGGGCCTCTGTGCACGGTAATCTCAAGCTTATGTACCCGATGATCTCGGGGATTGAGGAGTTAGAGCAGGCAAACAGAATCTTAGAGGAGGCAAAAGAGGAATTAAGGAATAAAGGCATCCCCTTTAATAACGATATCCCGGTAGGCGCAATGATAGAGGTTCCTTCCGCGGCAATGACGGCGGATATTCTTGCAAAGCAAGCAGACTTTTTTAGCATCGGCACCAATGATTTAATTCAATATTCCCTGGCTGTTGACCGCGTGAATGAAAAGGTCGCGTATTTATACGAACCGGCACATCCGGCGGTTTTAAGGCTGATTAAAAACATAATTGATGCGGCGCATAATGCGCATATCAAAGTAGGCATGTGCGGAGAAATGGCAGGAGAACCTAGTTTTGCCCTGATGCTTTTGGGCCTGGGGTTAGACGAATTTAGTATGCCTCCGCAGGTAATCCCTGAGCTAAAATATATCATTCGCTGTGTTACATTTAAGCAGGCACAGGAGATTGCCCACCAGGCTTTGATGCTTTCTACCGGAAGGGAAGTGGAAGAATTCAGCCACGCAAAGTTAAACGAGGTTTTAAAATGAAGAAAGCTTTAACCCGTCAGAATTTGAAGAGTTTCGATAAATCCGATATGTTAAATTTGTTGCTCGATTTTCCCCTGCAATGCCGGGCAGCAATAGAGATAGCAGAGAAGGCGAGGGTACTGTTTGAAAAAAGGGATTTTAAGAATATTGTTTTTTTGGGGTTAGGCGGTTCAGCAGTAGGCTCTGATTTGGTTAAATCATACGTATATTACGAAAACAGGCTACCCGTTAATGTTTTCAGGGAATATGCGCTCCCTGCATATATAGATGATTCTACGCTTGTTTTTGCCTGCAGTTATTCCGGTAACACCGAGGAAACTCTTAGCGCTTATGCACAGGCCAAAAAAAGAGGCGCCTCCCTGATTACTATTTCTTCAGGAGGAGCAATAAAAGAATGTGCGCTAAAGGATAACATTACATTTATTGAGATACCTAAAGGGTTGCCTCCGAGGTGCGCTTTAGGCTACCTTAGTATAATACCGTTATGCATATTGGCTAAATTAGGCCTTATTAAGGATGTGGGGCCTGATCTTAATCAAGCCATCAGAGTCTTAGAAGAGTTAAGGGATAAGAATCTTAATCCCGGCGTGGGCGTTAAGGATAATATTGCCAAGTATATCGCCTCTAAATTATTTAATAAAATAGCAGTCATTTATAGCGCATCTATAAACTTTGATGTCTGTGCAACTCGGATGAGAGGGCAATTGGCTGAAAATTCCAAGGCACTGGCGTGGAGCCACTTTTTTCCTGAGATGAATCACAATGAGATTGTGGGTTGGCAGAACCCTAAGAAGATCTTTAAGGATCTTATGGTATTAATGCTTCGGGACAAAGAGATGCAGCCACGGGTAGCAAAAAGAATGGATGTGACTTGTGATATCCTGAAAAAAGAAGGGGTAAAAATCCTGGAAATCTGGTCGCGCGGAGAGGGCTTGCTGAGCAGGATTTTTTCGTTAATTTACATAGGAGATTTTATCTCGTATTATCTGGCGATACTTTACGGGATAGACCCTACCCCCGTAGAAAAGGTTACTTATTTAAAAAAGGAATTAGCAAAAATATAACAGCTCTATAATTTAATTATGAAGGCGCTGATTTTAGCAGCAGGTTACGCGACCCGGCTTTATCCCTTAACTAAAGATTACCCTAAGCCGCTTCTCTGTGTCAAAAATAAACCTATAATTACTTATATCGTAGAGAGGCTCCAGGCTTTAGATGAAGTTAATGAGATTCTCGTAATTACTAACAGTAAATTCGTTTCTCAATTTGAAGGATGGATGAAGGAAATAAAAATTAAGAAGCCATTGGGATTAATAGATGATTTGACCAAGGACTTGGATGACCGCAGAGGCGCCATAGGGGATATGTTTTTCGCGATAGATAAAAGAAATATTAAAGAGGATTTATTAATTATAGGCGGAGATAATCTATTTGACGGTAATTTAAAGGATTTTTTATTATTTACTAAACAGAAGCCGAATAGCCCGGTAATAGGCGCCTATAACATAAGGAGCAGGGCTAAGGCTAGCAAATACGGGGTGGTAAAGCTAGATAAGACAAATAAAATAATTGATTTTCAGGAGAAACCGAAGAGCCCCAAGTCAACGCTAGCGGCGATGTGCCTTTACTTTTTCCCCAAAGAGAAGCTGAAGCTCATCGGAGAATATGATTGTAGCAAGGCCAAAAAATGCGATGCAGCAGGATTCTATATAGACTGGTTAAGGAAAAAGGTAGCAGTTTACGGCTTTATCTTCGGCGGACGCTGGTATGATATAGGCAGCCACAAATATTATAACGAGGCGAAGCAGAAATTCTTAGGATAAAAGGAGGAATTGAATGGCAGCACGTAAACATTTTTTCACTTCAGAGTCGGTGGGAGAGGGGCATCCGGACAAAGTTTGCGACCAGATATCCGATGGTGTGTTAGACGATGTGCTCAGGCAGGACCCTTACGGCAGGGTTGCCTGTGAAACTTATGTAACCATGGGCCTTTTGATTGTAGGCGGAGAGATTACTACTACCGCATATGCGGATATTCAGAAATTAGCCCGTAAGATTATTCAGGAGATAGGCTATACCCATCCCAAATACGGTTTTGATTATCATACCTGCGCTATCGTCAATACCATTAACAGCCAGTCGCCGGATATTGCGCAGGGCGTAAATAAAGGCGGTGCAGGGGACCAGGGCTTTATGGTAGGTTTTGCATGCAAGGAAACGGAAGAATTCATGCCGTTACCCATAATGTTATCGCATAAATTAGTGCGCCGCATGGCCGAAATAAGGAGGCAGGGTGTATTAAAATACCTCGGGCCTGATTGTAAATCCCAGGTAAGCGTGGAATATCACGACGGCCACCCAAAGAGAGTAGACTCGGTTGTTTTAGCCTGCCAGCATACAGAAGAAATACTTGATTCCACAAAAGAAAGGATTACCAAAAAAGCGCGCCAGGAATTAATTGATGTGATAGCCAGGCCTATATTAAAGGAATACCTGGACAAGGATACAAAATATTATATTAACGAAACCGGAAAGTTTGTTATCGGAGGCCCGCAGTCAGATACCGGCATGACAGGAAGAAAAATTGTGGTGGATACCTATGGCGGAGTAGCTGCCCCGGGCGGAGGCGCCTTTTCAGGCAAAGACCCCACTAAAGTAGACCGTTCTGCAGCCTACATGGCCAGGTATGTCGCAAAAAATATTGTGGCTGCGGGTTTAGCTGATAAATGCCTGCTGCATTTGGCTTATGTTATCGGCCAGGCGGATCCGCTGGCAATAATGGTAGATACCTTTGGGACAGGCAAGATTTCGGAAAATGCATTTATAAAACTGATCAGGGATAATTTTGAACTCACGCCCCAGGGGATGATTAAGGAATTGGACCTTTTGCGTCCGATATACAGAAAGACCGCCTGTTACGGGCATTTTGGCAGGACTGAACCCGAGTTTAGCTGGGAGCTTACTGATAAGGTGGCAACATTAAAGAAGCAAGCAGCCCGATTATAAAGTTTATAGGGACGGTTCTGATACAACGTAACATGTTGTCAGAACCGTCCCTAAGAAATCGAGAACCGTCTCTAACTGACAAGGAGATTTTTCATGAGTTATGATATTAAGGATATTAAATTAGCCAAGAAGGGTGCATTGAGGATTGAATGGGCGGCAAATAATATGCCGGTTTTAAGGCTCATTGCCCGCCGTTTTGCAAAAGAAAGGCCTTTAAAGGGAACGCATCTTGCTTGTTGCCTGCACGTTACAACTGAAACAGGAGTTTTAATGGAAGTGTTAAAGTCTGGCGGAGCTGCTATTTCTCTTTGCGCCTCCAATCCTTTATCTACACAGGATGATGTAGCGGCGTCTTTGGCAAAACATCTTAAAATCTCGGTATTCGCGATTAAGGGTGAAGATACAAAAACTTACTACCAGCATATAAAGTCGGTGTTGGCGGTTAAGCCCGATATGACCATGTACGACGGAGCGGATTTAGTGAGCACTATTCATAGCTCAAAGCCCAAAGTGTACGGCAATATCATGGGAGGCACAGAAGAAACCACCACGGGCGTAATCAGATTACGGGCGCTGGCTAACCAGGGTAAATTGCGTTATCCTATAATTGCCGTAAATGATGCGCAAACAAAACACCTGTTTGATAACCGTTACGGCACAGGACAATCAACGGTGGATGGCGTAATCCGCGCCACCAACAAGTTATTGGCAGGTTCTACTTTTGTAGTTTGCGGGTATGGCTGGTGCGGCAAGGGTGTAGCCATGCGCGCCAAAGGAATGGCGGCAAGAGTCATTGTTGTTGAGGTTGACCCTTTACGCGCTTTGGAAGCTACAATGGATGGATACCAGGCCTTGCCTATAAAAGATGCCGCGAAGATAGGTGATATATTCGTAACTACGACAGGCGATACAAGCGTAATCAGAAAGGAACATTTTCTTCTGATGAAAGACGGTGCCATCGTGGCTAATGCCGGACATTTTAACGTTGAGATAGATATACCGGCTTTAGAAAAATTAAGCAAAAAGAAAAAGCGCATACGCGATTTTGTTGATGAGTATATTCTAAAAGACGGGCGTAAGATTTATCTTTTGGGAGAAGGCAGGCTGATTAATCTAGCAGCCGCAGAAGGCCATCCTGCACAAGTGATGGATATGTCATTTGCTAATCAGGCATTAAGTGCCGAATACATTGTAAAGAACTACCGCAGCCTTAAAAATGAGGTTTATAAAGTACCCAAGGCAATAGATGAAGGAATCGCTGATTTGAAATTAAAATCAATGGGGATTAAAATAGATACTTTGACGAGAGAGCAAAAGTGGTACCTGTCAAGTTGGGAGATGGGAACATAAATCCGGAGGGTAAAATGAAAAAAATAGCAATATGGATTTTAGCTTTCAGCTTTTTTATCCCGTTACCCTGTGTCTTTTCTGCAGAGATAATGGCAGATTCAAAAATTACCCAGGTCAGCGTATACCCTGACTCCAGCCTGATTACCAGGACTGTATCTCTTAAGCTGAGCCCCGGGGAATACCAGGTTATCTTTGCCAACATTATCCCGGAGGTTGATGAAAATTCCTTAAGGGTTTCGGCAGTGCCAGCCGAAGGCACTAAGATTCTGGGAGGGGTTGTTAAGAAAGAGTTTTTGAAAGAAGAGGCCTCGGAAAAAGTAAAGCAACTGCAGGAAGAGATTCAAAAGCTCCAGGATGAGAAAAGAAAGCTCGAAGATACTAAAAGGGTGCTTACCCAGGAGAAAGAATATTTGGATTCCGTGCGGTTATTTGCCAATGGACAGATACCGAAAGATTTAGTTACTAAAATGCCCCAGGCCAAGGATCTGGATGAAACGCTGAAGTTTTTAGGCACGAGGTTGAAGGAAAACTACAATAATGTTTTAGATGCAGAGATAAATATAAGAGATATAGAAAAAAAGATCATTATGACAAGCAGGGAGTTGGCGCAAGTTTCCGGTCATATGCAGAAATTAAAACGGTTAATTCAGGTGGATTTAGAGGTTTTGCGTCCTGCGAATTTTGATTTGAATGTTTCCTATCTGGTAAGAGGGGCATCCTGGTATCCTATTTATGATGCCAGGGCAAATTTTGAGAAAAATGAAGTGGAATTAATTTCTTACGGTATAGTCCGCCAGACTACGGGTGAAGACTGGAATGACGTAGATATCTTTCTGTCGACAGCCAAGCCGGCGATAGGCGGAAGGATGCCTTATGTGAACCCTTGGATTTTAAGGCCGTATCAACCTCAAGAACGAAAAAAACGCGATCATAAAATGATGAGAGAGCTGTCACAGACCATGGCTTTTAAAGACGAAGCAAGTGCGGAAATGAATGAGGTAAGGGGGAGCCTGGCATTAACGGAACGTCCAGAACCTTATAGCCAGGTAGAGGAGAAAGGTATTGCCGTGGTCTATAAGCTTGCAAAGAAAGCCGACATCAAGGCAGATGGCTCAGAACATAAGTTACCTATTTCAACGCAGGTTTTGCCTGCAAAATTTGAATATTCTACTTACCCCAGGGTGATAGTCCATGCTTATTTGGGCAGCAGGGTCAGCAATGCGCCTAATCTGCAGTTATTGGCAGGCAGAGTAAACGTATTTTTAAATGGTGATTTTGTAGGAACATCCGGTATTGATAATGTCGGGCCCGGAGAAGAATTTGACCTCTATCTGGGAGCGGATGAGAATGTAAAGGTAAAACGCGAGCAGATTGAAAAGAAGGTTGATGAGACCCTTATTGCCGGGATTCCTTCATCCACAAAACGCATAAGTTTTAAATATAAGTTGACAGTGGAGAATTATAAGTCCAAGAAGATAGGAGTGAAGTTATTTGAAGCTATGCCGGTATCTGAAGATGACCGGATTAAAGTGAAAATAACTTCTGTAAGCCTGGAGCCAAAAGAAAAAGACTGGGAAGACAGAAAAGGTATCTGGCGTTGGGAATTGGATTTGGAACCAAAGGCTAAGTCGGAAATTATTTATTCCTTTGTAATTGAGCATCCGCGTGAGATGGCGATAGAAGGTTTATAAAAATGGCTTTAAAAAGAATAGCGGTATTAACTACAGGCGGAGATGCCCCGGGTATGAATGCAGCGATACGTGCAGTCGTACGAAGCGCCGTAAACAACAAATTAGAGGTGGTGGGTGTTTTTAGGGGATATTGGGGCTTGATTAATGAAGAATTAAAATTATTGGACCATCGCTCTGTATCAGGGATAATCAACCAGGGAGGCACGATCCTTAAGACCGTGCGCTGCCCTGAATTTCAAACCGAGCAAGGGCAGAAGAGGGCATTTCAGACTTTAAAGAAAAATTCCATTGACGGCATAATTGTAATCGGAGGAAACGGCAGCTTTCGCGGCGCGCACGAGTTTTATTCAAAATATAAGGTTCCCTGTATCGGCATCCCTGCTTCAATAGATAATGATATAAATGGCATAGAGGCGACTATAGGCGCTGATACTGCGATAAATACCGCGCTTGCTGCCATTGATAATATACGCGACACCGCAACATCCATGGAGAGGATTTTTATAGTTGAGGTGATGGGGCGTGACTCTGGATATATTGCCTTGCGGGTTGCTTTAACTGGCGGATGCGAGGATGTAATTATTCCAGAGAGGAAGCTGGATTTTGAGGCCCTCTGCGATGATATCGTGAATGGGAATATGAGAGGCAAAGTCAGCTGGATTGTTGTGGTAGCAGAGGGCGCGGGCTCGGCTTCGGAGATTGCAAAAAAAATAACCGAGCTGACAAGTTTAGAAACCCGGGCAGTGGTTTTAGGCCATATCCAGAGAGGCGGCAGGCCTACCGCCTTTAGCCGTGACCTGGCTTTGAACTTAGGCAAGGCAGCAGTTGACTGCCTGTTAAAAGGAGAAACAGACAAGGCAGTAGGATTAAACAACGGCAAAATAATCACAGTAGATTTGTCTGTCGCTATTACCAAAAAAGAATTAGACGTTGACCATTTATGTGATCTAATTAAGGCATTGACGTAATTCGCCCCGCCTTGGGCGGGGCTCATTAAAGGAGTTTACATTATGGGAAGAAAACCCTTGGACATCGAAAAAATCGCCCTGCAGTTGATTATGAACGATGATTTAACCACTAAGAAAAAACTGGCAAATAAGATATCCATTATTGCTTATAAAAAAGGTATTTATCTTTCCAGTATCCATGAGCTTTATATGGCGCGCGGCAGGGGAGAATATAGCGGTTTTACCGTGCCGGCTATTAATTTAAGGAGCATGACTTATGATTTAGCAAAGGCAATATTTAGGGTTGCTAAAATCAACAATTCAGGCACGTTTATCTTTGAGATTGCTAAATCAGAGATGGGCTATACCAATCAGGTGCCTTTAGAATACTCTAGCGTCATTCTGGCAGCAGCCATAAAAGAGGGCTTTCGCGGTCCGGTTTTTATACAAGGCGACCATTTCCAGGTTAATGCAAAGAAATTTAAGGAAGACCAGGAAAAAGAATTAGCTGGTTTGAAGGCATTGATTAGCGATGCCATAGAAGCGGGATTTTATAACATTGATATTGATTCATCTACGGTGGTAGATTTGGCCGAAACCGATATTAAAAAACAGCAGTACTGGAATTACGAGGTCTGTTCAAAGTTAACTCAGTTTATCCGCCAGATTCAACCGCGGGGCGTTGAAGTTTCGGTGGGTGGTGAAATCGGCGAGGTAGGAAGTAAAAATTCCACTCCGGAAGATTTACGGGCATTTATGCTGGGGTTTAGAGAAAGGCTGCGTAAAGGACGTACCGGTATCAGCAAAATCAGCATACAGACAGGTACTTCTCACGGCGGCGTAGTTTTACCCGACGGGACAGTAGCGCAGGTAAAACTGGATTTTGATACCCTGAAGAACTTATCAGAGGTTGCCAGAAAGGAATACGGCTTAGCCGGAGCTGTACAGCATGGAGCATCAACCCTTCCGCAAGAGGCATTCCATAAATTTGCCGAATGCGAAACCGCAGAGGTGCATCTGGCTACAGAGTTTCAGAATATGATTTACGAAAGCAGACATTTCCCCGCTGACTTAAAAACTAAGATTTATGAATGGCTAAAAATCAATGCAGCTTCTGAAAAGAAAGAAGGGGAAACCGAAGAACAGTTTATTTATAAAACGCGCAAAAAGGCATTAGGCCCTTTTAAAAAAGAGATTATGGGTTTACCTCAAAGCACAAGAGACACCATAGCGGCAGAAATCGAGCAAAAGTTTGATTTTCTTTTCAAACAATTAAACGCCGTAAACAATAAGAACCTGGCGGATAAATATATTACCTTGAAACGCGTGATTATCCGTAAGCACAAAGATAAAGAAGCCGTAGTGCATGATGGAGAAGGAGCTGATTAAGATGCGTTCCGATAAAATAAAAAAGGGTTTAGAGCGTGTTCCGCATCGTGCGCTTTTGCATGCTACCGGATTAAGCAGGAAGGATTTAGAGAGGCCTTTCATCGGCGTAGCTACTTCTTTTACTGATTTAATCCCCGGCCATATCGGTATGCGCGATTTAGAACGCTACATTGAGCGCGGGATCTGCTATGGAGGCGGGGTGCCATTTTTCTTTGGAGTGCCGGGGATTTGCGATGGCATTGCCATGGGGCATTTGGGGATGTGTTATCCTCTGGCCCTAAGAGAGATTGTGGCAGATACCATTGAAACAGTTTGTAATGCCCATAGCTTAGACGGGATTGTCTGTCTGACCAATTGCGACAAAATTACTCCGGGGATGCTTATGGGTATAGCGCGTTTGAATATCCCGGCGATTATTATTACTGCCGGCCCGATGCTCTCCGGCCGCTTTAGACAAAAGAAGCTTGCTTTTGTGCACGATACTTACGAAGCATTAGCAAGAGCTAAGAAGGGAGAGATATCTGCGCAAGACCTGGTGTGCTTAGAGATGGAAGCTTGCCCGGGGGCAGGTTCATGCCAAGGTTTATATACAGCCAATACCATGGCCTGTATTACAGAGGCCTTAGGTATGTCTTTATCTGGCTGCGGTACTGCTTTGGCTGTTTCGGCGAAAAAACGCAGGATTGCCCAGGCCAGTGGAGAACGCGTTGTGGAATTAGTTAAGAAGGATATTAAGCCATTGGATATTATCAATCGGAAATCCCTGGAGAATGCGATAACAGTGGATATGGCTTTGGGTGGCTCAAGCAACACAGTTTTACATTTAATGGCAATTGCGCATGAGGCAGGGATAAATTTAGACTTGAAGACCTTTGATAAGATTAGCAAGGTTACCCCGCACATAACAAACTTAGAGCCGGCAGGCGAGTATTTCATGGAGGATTTGGAATTTGCCGGAGGCGTGCCTGCGGTGCTAAAAAGATTAAAACTAAGGTTAAGTAATACTTTTACATTAAGCGGGAAGAAAATATTTGACATTGCGGATGAGGCTGAGATTACAGATGATGAGGTTATCCGGCCGTTTGGGCGCGCTTACCATACCCAGGGTGGTTTGGCAGTTTTATTCGGTAATTTAGCCCCTGATGGAGCAGTGGTAAAACAATCTGCAGTTAGTTCTAATATGATGAAGTTTCTAGGGAGGGCACGAGTATTTAATCGCGAAGAAGAAGCTATGAGCGCGATTTTAAATGGCAGGATTAAAAAGGGAGATTGTATTGTTATCCGTTACGAGGGGCCAAGCGGCGGGCCGGGTATGCGTGAAATGCTTGCTCCAACTTCGGCGATTGTGGGGATGGGGCTGGAGAAATCTGTTGCCTTGATTACCGACGGAAGATTCTCCGGAGGCACCAAAGGCCCTTGTATCGGGCATATTTCTCCAGAGGCGGCCAAAGCTGGGCCGATAGCCATTTTAAAAGACGGCGATATAATCTCTATAGATATCCCGAATAGAAAATTAGAGGTGAAATTGGCTAAATCAGAAATAGAAAAGAGATTTAAGGCCTGGAAGCCAATTCCGCCAAAGATTAGAAGCGGTTATTTAGCAAGATATCTAAGATTGGTTAGTTCAGCTGATAAGGGAGCGATTTTAACTTAAAAATGAAACTCACAGGAGCGCAAATTTTACTGGAATGTTTAAAACGCGAAGGTGTCCAGGTAATGTTCGGATACCCCGGAGGCCAGGTTCTGCCGCTTTTCGATAAATTATATGATTCAGATATAAAGTTTATACTGGTGCGTCATGAACAGGGCGCTGCGCATGCTGCCGACGGCTATGCGCGGGCAACCGGTAAACCCGGAGTTTGTATCGCTACTTCAGGGCCGGGAGCCACTAATCTGGTGACAGGTATTGCCAATGCCTATATGGATTCTATCCCTATGGTAGCAATTACCGGCCAGGTAAAGACGCATTTAATAGGCAATGACGCATTCCAGGAGGCAGATGTAACCGGTATTACCAGGCCCATTACCAAGCATAATTACCTGGTTAAAGATGTAAATGATTTATCCCGC
>JAQUAH010000017.1 GCA_028687345.1 Candidatus Omnitrophota bacterium
CGGCTACCCTGGACTCAACGGCGGGTTCAAGCAAATCATCCATTGCCGCCGTAAGGTCTGCCGTAAAAGTAGCGATGCCGCACTCCCGGGGAGGAAAAGTAGATACATAAATAATCTTGGTGGTTTTTTTCACTTAAGCTCTTCCAGTAGTTCTTTCATATATGCGGATTTCGCCGCTATACCTTTGTCTGGCGCGGCATAATAAATATAAAGCCGGCCGTCGTTTACTACGGTTCCCGTGGGAAAAATAACGTTGTTTACATCTCCGTGCTTTTCCCACTCTTCATTCGGAGAAAACAAGGGCCGCTTCATCCGGCCTATAACTTTAGTCGGATCTTCCAGGTCCAGCAACGCGGCTGCGGCATGATAAATTCTTCCCTGGCGCGAGTCTTCTACGCCATGATAGATTAAAAGCCAACCATCCTTAGTCTCAATGGGAGGGCATCCGCCTCCGATATTCCTGCTTTCAAACCTGTATTTGGATTCAAAGAGAATGTAGCTGCCCAAATCTCTAAGGTACTCGCTCCAATAATCATCGGTAAGGTCTTTAAAATTATCGAAATAGATAATCTGAATCCCGGGAAGGATACGATGGATTAGCGCGAATTTATTCTTAAATTTTTTGGGGAAGATGAAGGCATCTTTCTCCCATAACAGAATATCAGCACCTTGCCTGTCTCTGATATACGATTCGAAGAGAAAATACTTTTCCCTTACCCCTGTCTTTGACTGGCCAAAGAGCCGGCCTGCTTCGGCATAAGTAATACGAGGAGATATTACGCCCTGCTTTGTGAAATTGAGAAGGTCGGTGCTTGTAGCGTAAGCGAAAATTGCGTTTTTACCGTCATAAGCAGTATAAAAAAGATAATATACCCCATCTAAAAAAACGATCCGGGGGTCCTCTACGCCTTTTTTCTCGTAATCATATTCCGGAAAAAGGACGGGATGGTCAAGCCTCTTGACAACTTTATTATTGACTAATTGACAGTAGCCTATCGAAGAGACCATGTCGCCCTGCCTTACGCCCCTGTAAAACATGTGAGTTACACCGGCTATCTCGACGCAGGCGGGATTTAAGACTGCTTGATTATCAAAGTCATTGTGCGAACTCTCAAGTATTATACCTTCGCTCTTGACTTTAAGCATTTGGCTTCTTTCTTTATTAAATGAAATATTACCTGGGCCCTCAATTAATTTCTGGCCGCGGCTAAGGGAAAAAACTACCGCAATTTTTAGGGAGAAGAGCTGATTTCCGGCAGACTTGCCTCGGCAGTCAATAAATCTTTAATCCTTCCGAAGTCTTTCTCATCCACCATACCAGAAAAAGAATACTTAACTATGCCGTCTCTGCCAATTATAATCAAATTACTCTCTTTATCCTCAACAGCATAGGAAGAGAGCATTTTCCCATCCCAATCTCCATATATGGTTATGCCTTCCTTTTTAGATTTCTCCTTAAGGTTATTTTTCCATGCTTCGGTAAAAAATACGCCCTTGCAATTTATAACAGGTATTCTTAGTATTAACTTCTTTACGCTGTCCGGCTGCATGTCATAGAACCTGTTGAGCTCGTCCTTTAATCGGCGATTTTTCTCTGTTGTATCTTTTGTCTCATAAAATATAACTGCTGCTTTCCCCCTTATGTCATCTAACGCCAATTCTTCATTGTTTCCTGATATTACTTTAAATGCGGGGGCCGGGATTCCGGACTTTAATCCTTGCGCATAGGCAAAGATTGCCGAAAATAATACTACTGCGGGAATAAGCAATCTGCTGAAAATATTTTTGCGGCCTATATTCATAATAAATTCTTGAAATATTCAAGCGCCTGCAAATTCTTCACGGTCATTGACCAGACATATTTGCCGTAACCGACTTGAGCAAGCACATACTTGCCTACTCCAAATTGGGCGATACAGGTAAATCCCGTGGCAAATTGGCCTAAACCAAAATAGACACCTAAAGCGAACTGGGCAACCGCAAATAACCCGGTAGCGAATTGGCCTAATCCCAGGAGCAGTCCTAATCCAAATTGAGCAATGGCGATTAAGCCGATGGCGAACTGGCCGATAGCTATTATACCTTTAGCCACTAAAAGTTTACCGGTCGCAGGATTACGCCCTATTGCGATATGCACAAGGGGTAAACCTAAAATAGACGATTTCGTCTTCCATTCAAAACCCCAATTCATGGAGCTACTCCCCCATAATGAAATAACTTAAAATACACCGCGCCGAACCATGTTGTCAGTATTGTCAAGGCGCATTAGTTGCATTAGTGCCTTTTGGCTGCGGTGCATCTCTAAACCCACCCTGTTGCTGTGTCGCTGTGCCGGTATCGCTAATAATGGTAATTTGCTTAACATCAACTTTAGTGCCCATAAATTCAGTATCTACTTCCCCTGCTATCTCTACGGTAGTTTGCGGAGTAATTGGCCTATTGTAAGGAAAATATTCATCGTCAATATCTACGATAATCTGGCCTGTGCCGTCGCTAAACATATACTTTTCATGTGCAATTTTGCTTAAAATGCTCCCTCTGAGGATTACCCGCACATCATCCACGGGCCTGTCAAGAATTTGTTTTACCGTTGTATTTCCGCCGCCTGTCATCCCCGGGCCTGCAAACTGGGCGAATGCCCCGGTCGCAATAAAAAACAACACCATAACCGCTACCAATGTCTTAAAAAACATACGGCATCTCCTTTCTTGTTTGGGCTCTTCCGCAAGAAAGAGCCTGATTTTTATCAGCTTCTATCGGTAAATGGGCGCTCTATCTTAACAACGCCCTATTTTCTTCTTTCGGTGGGCTAAATACCTCAAAATACTCTGCTTTTTATTGCCAACCACTTCAAATCCATGCCTGACACTGTGCTTTTACTATTTTCACAAAATATCTCTAATCAACAACCACCTTAAACGCCGTTAATTCTGATATCCCTGTCCATTCCCCTTTACATTGCACGGAATATCCGGGAGCAAATAACTCAAGCGGTATTCTAACATGGCCCGGGCCTTCCAGCCAGGCATCAACCGGAACCTTTACTGTAATTCCGCTGATAATAATTTCTCTTTTTTTAGCATCTATTGACGCAATCTTACCATTGACAACCCCGCATTCCGGCATCTTTCGGTCAATCTTCCTTGCTTTTATCTCTGATAAGCCGGTAAACTTTCCGCCTACTTCAATATAATCTCCTAGTGCAATATCTTTAAGCAAGAGCGGATAATCCTGTTCGTTTTCTATCCATGCATCGGCTGCCTTTATTGTCACACCGGAAATTTGCAGTGTTTTTTTCGATGCGTCTACCGAACTAACATTCCCTTTAATTTTATCCGCTAAACATACTCCTATAACCGTAAAAACTATTAAAAGTGTGATTATTCCTATTCTACACATATAATATTCTCCTTTCCCCTTCTCGCTTGGACTCGGGGTCACTGACCACTCACTTCGCTTACCTCAATAATTTTCCGCTAGAACTTCACAAAATGCCTGAGGATGTTTACAGGCCGGGCATTCTTTTGGTGCTTCATTACCTTCAAATACATAACCGCAATTTATGCAGTGCCATTTTACCGGTGCTTTTTTCTTGAATACTTCTCCATTAGCTATATTGTTAATTAGCTTTCTGTATCTTGATTCGTGGAATTTTTCCACCTTAGCTATCTGTTCAAATGACCGCGCTACCTCAGGGAAACCTTCATCTTTGGCAATTCTGGCAAAATCCGAATAAAGGGTCGTCCATTCCAGATTCTCTCCGGCTGCCGCTTGCTCAAGGTTAACCTTGGTATCCTTGATCATTCCCGCAGGGTAAGATGAGGTAATCTCTGCATCTCCTCCTTCAAGATATTTAAAGAATACCTTAGCATGTTCTTTTTCGTTTTCCGCGGTCTCCGTAAAGATATTGGCAATCTGCTCGAAGCCCTCTTTTCTGGCGGCTGAAGCAAAATAGGTATACCTGTTCCTTGCCTGCGATTCTCCGGCAAACGCCGCTAAAAGATTCTTTTCTGTCTTTGTTCCTTTAATTGACTTAGCCATCTTAATCTTCTCCTGCTGTTATTTTTTCCATGGGCTGCCCGCAACAAACCAACTCTCCGCCTCCGACTTTGGTTACTAAGACTTCATTACCGCAAACGTTACAGCGGTATTTTTCCCCTATTTTTTCAACCCCCATGTTTAACCTCCTATTTTCATCTCTATTTTAACGCTACTTCTCCCTTCTTTAAAATATCCCTGCATTTCAAACACACTATTAATCTTTCTCTTTTTTCCTTTGTCACTTTAAAAACTGCTACTAGATAATTATGTTGTAATTTTTCCCCGCATCTCATACAGCTATTCATTGAAACCCTCCCTTTTTGCCCCTTATGGACTCACAACTCGTAACTAATTTTCCGCTATTTTAGCAGCATACCCTGCCTTACCCCGCAGAAAGCCAGACACCCCACAGAAAGTGGGACACCTGGGCCTTGCGATAGGCCAAGGTCATAACCATCCCTTAGCGTCGGGTGCATTCTATCCCAATTAATTCCAATTTCTGTTTCCTGGTTAATTTCTTAATCTCAGCCTCTCGTTTTCTGGCCTCTGACTGGCTGGTCATAGGTTCCCGATACACAAGCCCAACCGGAATCTTGTTCTTGGTATAAAATGCGCCCTTTTTTGAATTATGCTCTTTGAGGCGACGGGAAATATCGGTAGTAATACCGGTGTAAAGAGAGGTATCAGAACACCTCACTATATACAGGCACCAAGGCATGGGTAGCCGGATTTAATCCTCTTTTAACGTCCGCTATCTTTTCTCTTTGAGTAGCATTCCTTGCAGTAAATCGGGCGGTCTGCGCTGGGTTTGAAAGGAACTTCGCATTCTTTTTTGCAATCCGAACAGATTGCTTTGTGCATTTCACGCGGCCGCCTGTTATATCCATCCTGAAAAGCCATACTTTCCTCCTTCCGCACTGGGCGGAATACCGAACTATCCTATAAGTTCGGGTGTTATCCACAATAGTGGACACCAAACCATCCGATAGGTTTGGGTGTTATCCACAATAGTGGACACCAAACCATTCCCGCAGTAGGCGGGACACCTAACAATCCATTAAGTTGGGGTGCTGATAAGTTTGGGTGTTTCAACAGAAAGTTGAACACCAAGCCTTCCGATAGGCTTGGGTGTTTGTCCACAAGGACAATACCAGCGCAATACCACATAAGCGCTGGGTATTACTAGAACCGTCTGAATTTATTCCGTCTTTGATCTTTATGATGTCTTCTCATGGGCCTTTGCTGAACTTCACTACCTGCTTCAACAAACTTCTCCGAGCGTATCTCCGGATGCTCAGACACCGGCAGAGTTGCCCTGATAAGCCTTTCAATATCCCGGACATCCCGGCTTTGGTCCGGAGTAGCAAAAGAAACGGCGTGGCCGTAGCACCCTGCCCTTGCTGTGCGGCCGATGCGGTGCACGTAATTTTGTGCGTCTTCCGGAAGGTCGTAATTAATCACCAGTTCTATACCGCTCACATCAATCCCGCGTGACGCTATATCAGTGGCAACGAGCACCTTGTACCTGCCTGATTTAAACCCTTCAAGCGCTTCACGGCGCTGCACCAATGAACGGTTAGAATGCATCTCTGCTGCGCTATATCCCATATCCCGGATGGATGTCTTGATTTTACGTGCGCTATGTTTAGTGCGGGAGAATAAAAGAACCGAGCCGTGATATTGAGCGAGTATCTTACTTAATAAACGCAGCTTGGCTTCTCTTTTAACGATAAATAATTCCTGAGTCACCCGCTCTACGGTAGTGCCTGACGGAGCTATCTCAACGGAAACAGGGAGTTTCATATAAGTGGCGGCAATTTCCATAATTTCTTTGGGGATAGTCGCAGAAAACAACATGGTCTGCCTGTCTTTAGGCAAGACATGGAGTATCTTGCTTATCTGCGGGGCAAAACCCATATCCAGCATGCGGTCAGCTTCATCAAGCACGAGCATTGTTACTGTATCCGGCATAAAATTCCACTGGCTGATATGGTCTATGAGCCTGCCGGGAGTGGCAATGACTATGCTAGGGTCTTTACGCAAGGCCTGTACCTGTCCCGGCATAGGGGCACCTCCGATAAGGCAGGCGGTCTTCATCCCGAATGAACGCGCGAGTATCTGGAAAGCCTCATCAATCTGAATAGCTAATTCGCGCGTAGGTGCAAGGATCAATCCAACCCCCTTCTTCTGCACCAGGCGCTGGCACATAGGGATGGCAAAGGCGTGCGTCTTGCCGGTGCCGGTCTGGGCAATGCCGATGATATCCTTGCCTTCAATTGCCAAAGGGATAGCCTTGAATTGAATAGGCGTGGGCACTTTAAACTTTATGCGCTCTAAAATATCCAGGATCTTCGGAGCAATGCCTAATCCGTAAAAACTCATGTTGGGAGCTTTAGCCCCTTGCACAGAGTTATTTATATTCAGCGTTCTATGCATCATGCCTTGGAAATCTTCTGCCTATCCGCCACATCAACCAGGCTAAGGTGAACATGGCAATATGCTTCATGGTTATAGATACTTAAAATATGCTTGCAGCGCGGGAATTTGCATCTCCTGCCCTTGCATGAAGTCCTTACTTTCTTCATAATCTTAACTTTTCCTTTCTTCTATCTGCGGCTTCTCTTCCGCAATCAGGATAATTGCGCTTTAGTCAGTTCGCGTAGACGGATGAAATCACAGGAGAGCAGGCCGGAAGTTTCTATAGGCGGGAGTACTTTTATCATACAGGACGTCTTAGTCGTGAATCTCCAACTTCCTTTCGGGATGGCATTTTTAGTTCCCTCAATCAAAACAGGCAAGATAGGAACTTTCTCCTTTATGGCAAGCTTAAACGCCCCGTTCTGAAATTCTCCCATTCCGTCGTTATCGCTTCTGGTCCCTTCCGGAAAGAATACGACCGATACCCTTTCACGCAGCCATTCTCCGGATTCTTTATATACTTTCTTGATGCTTGAAAAATTACCTCGCCTTAGCCTTATATGACGGGCAAGCAGCATATTCCATCCGAGAACCGGGATTTTAAAAAGGCTATCCTTGGCGATCCATTTAAACTGCATCCTGGTCTTATACATTAACACAATATCGGCTAAGCTCTGGTGATTGGATACAACGACATAAGCCTTCTGATGATCTATATTCTCAAGGCCGCCTACTTTTACATCCCAGTAAGGGTTTAAGGCGGTAACCGCATCGGTCCACCAGAAACACTGGGCGTGCACAATCTTGCGTTTCCTATCAAAGGGATAGAGGATTATTGAAAGGAATGCCATGACAAGAAACAATATTATAACCAGGGTGATTCCTACGGCCCATATGACGACCGACTGTATTGACTGTTTCATAAGCAGCCTCACGCAATCCAGCGCCGATATGGCGCTTATTCTTTACTTTGTGAATAAAAAAACCGTAAAAGTTAGGGATCGTGCCCCTTTACGGCTTAAGATTCTCTAATCTTTTGGTATTTGGGATTTATACTTATTATACTCCTTTAATCTGAAATGTCAAAACAAAAAGCAAGGCCTCTCTAAAGCCCTGCTTTCTTCTTATCCTGAGATTCTCTTAGAAACTAGTTATATTTTTGCAGCGGCCGGCGTTTAGAGGCAGTAAAACGGCTAAATAATTGATCTAAAAACTTATATGCCATTCCAATTTCTTCATCGGTAATATAAAATGAGGGGGATAAAGTAAAAACGTTCTTAAAATAACCGCCGATATCCAGCACTAAACCGTATTTCTTCCCTTTATATTCTAAACCACCATCAAGTCCCGCCTGAAATATCTCATCCGCCAGCTGCCTGTTCGGCGTAATGCCATCTTTCTCGCAAACCTCAATACGAATAGCCAACCCTATCCCTGCAACATCCCCGATCTCTCTGTATTTTCTCTGAAGTTTTTTAACCATGCTTACGAACTTCTTGCCGCTGCTATTGATACGATTGGCCAATGTTTTATCTTGAAGTATATTCATCACTTCTAACCCTGCGGTGGTACCCATGGGATTGGATGAAAATGTCGAATGCGCTGACCCGGGAGGGAAAACCTCCGGCTTAACAAGTTCTTCTTTAGCCCAGAATCCCGACAGGGGATTCATACCATTGGTAAGCGACTTGCCAAAGACTAAGATATCAGGCTCGATACCAAAATGCTCAAGCCCCCAAAATCGCCCTGTCCGATAAAAGCCCATTTGTATCTCATCATCAACCAGATAAATCTTAAAGCGATCGAGGATCTTCTTAATCTTCCTGAAATAATCGGGCGGCGGGATAACATAACCACCCGTACCTTGAATAGGCTCAATATAAAAAGCCGCAAATTCGCATTCACCGGTTTTAGTATCAAGAACCGAATTATATTCTGTTTCAAATAACCTCTCAAATTGAGCTACGCAATAATATTTGCAAGAATCAAAGCGTTTGCCATAATGGCAGCGAAAACAATAAGGATAGGGAATAAATTGCGCCCTGTTGGAAAAGTGGCCGTAGGGTTTCCTGTAGCGGTAGCTTGATGTGATCTCCGAAGCGCCAATGGTCCGCCCGTGATAGCTCCCCTGAAATGCAAAGAATTGTGTTTTGCCTGTTGTCTTACGGATAATTTTAATGCTATCTTCAATGGCCTGAGACCCGCCTACATTAAAATGTATCCTGCCTTTGGCTTGAAATGACTTCTGCATTTGCCTGGAAAGTCCGGCGGAAAGTTCGATTTTCTCCCGATGTAAATACTGGCTGGCTAATTGCGGCAGGCGGTCAATCTGATTCCTAACTGCATTATTCACCCGTTTATTCTTATAACCTAAATTTACCGCCGAATACCACATTTGAAGATCCAGGTATGGTATGCCGCTATAATCATACAAAAATGACCCATCGCATTCAGAGAAGATTTTCGGTTTTCTCAAATAATGGGCGGTATCCCCATAGGAACAATACCTAGATTCTTCTTTCAAAAGTATTTTTTCTAACTTTCCCACGGTTGTCATACTATTAGTCCTTCATTTGAGGAATTTTCATGCTGATGCGAAGTGCGCGGTTATTATGTACTTCATCAATGCCGCGCACCCGGTAATTGCCGGCTCTGGATGGGATGAGAAAAGAGATTCCCTTATTTAAACGGACAGACCAATTATTTCTTGAAGAAACAACCTCCATTGCACCTTCAATCCCCATCAATACCTCAAAGGTACTGCGGTTGGTGACTTCCACTGAATTACCATTTAACCCGGCGCTTAAGCGTTCAACCTTCAAGGCATTATATGTCAAAAGAGAATCAATCCCCTTAACTGGCGTCGCTTGCCATAAGCCCCTGCACTCTTTTTCCAATGCTTCGCCTTGCTTGCATTTATAATTAATCGAAGCCAGCCCTTTTTCAATGTGCATGGGCCTTTGACGATTAAAATCATACATACGGTAAGTTAAATCACTGGATTCTGTAATTTCAACTGCTATAGATCCTCCTGTCCAGCAGTGGAGAACACCCGAAGGTATGCGATAAATATCGCCCGGCTTGACATAAATTTTGTGTGATAAACGCAGGATATCTTCTTCCTTATCAATAGCGGCTTTAAAAACTTCGTTAGTTACCTTATCTTTTAATCCCAGGTATAATGCGCTTTCCGCGTTTTCGTGCAGATTAATAACTATGAATACTTCTTCTTTACCCGGGTCTTTCTCGCCTAATGCCTTTGCCGCTTCTTTCGATGGATGAAGGTGCACCGACATATGTTTATGCACATCAACGAACTTAACCAAAATGGGAAAATCCTGCCTGAAGTGCTCCACCACAGCATCGCCCAGTATCAGGCTGGCCAATTGCCTATCTTTAAGTAAATCTTGGAGGGTAAAAATTCTTCCGTCCGGCATTAGGACGCGCGAGGGGTATTTTAGATGCCCTGAGACCTCCCATGACTCAGCTGCAACCCGTGTATCCTTGCCATAGGGCAGGCCCTTCATATCATAAAGATGGTATCCTCCCCACATGTAATTTGCGAAATTTCCCTCAATGAATTTAATCGGGAACTTGGTCACAAAATCTACATCGCCCGGAGCCAGGCCGGAGATATCCTGCTGAAGTTTTAGATTAACGGAATCGGTATTATCGGTGAGCATAGCTCTTCTTTTCCTTAATTATTCCCTGCTTCTGTAACATAAAACGAATCCCTTCATTAAAAGGCCTTGGGGTATCCACATTCACCATATGAGTATTAAGCGGCTTAGCTGCAGCACTGGTTTGTTCAATCCCGATAATAGGATAAGAAAAGATATGGCCGGTCAGCTCATTGCGCACTGCAGCGATTTGCTCTGCCATTTGCTGTTTGTTTAATCCTTCCGGGCCATTGGTTTGATATATACCGCTGGCTCCGTAATCAAGGAGTTTCAATAATGTACTGACAGCATCTTCAAGCAGGATCGGGTGTTTAATTTGAACATTATCTGCCTCTAGCGGCTCAGACCTGTCTAAGCTGGCAATAAGTTTGCTCACTGATGTCTTTTTATCACTTGGGCCGTTATAGCCATAAAGAGCGCCGAAGCGCACAACTAAGGCATTAGTAAAACTTTTCAAAGCGGCCTTCTCGCCTTCCAGCTTGGTGTGCCCGTAATAATTGATTGGGTGGGCTGGCGAATCCGAACCATAAGGACCTGAACTGCCGTCAAATATATACTCAGAAGATATATAAACGAACTTGCAATCATTCGCGTACCGGTCGATGATAGAAACTGCATCCACATTTAATGCCCTGGCCCTGTCTCTTTCTTTTTCAGCTACATCCGCATCAGGTTCGCCTGCGACATAAATAATAACATCAAAATTAGAATGATCAGAAAAATATTTCTTAATTTCTTCTTCGGATGTAACGTCTAATTTATCAAAGCCTAAAGAAGACGCTTTACTAAAACCGGTGCCTCTGACAAACTTATATTCCTGGCTAAAAAGCTGATACAGCGCATTTCCAAACAGTGAAGTCGCGCCTATAATCAGCACTGATTTATCACGCTTATTTATATGTGGCAGTTTCCCGGAAAGGATAAATTGCAAATATCCGGCGAGCTTGGGCTTTTTCTCTAATTGGTGAAATCCGCCAATGGTAGTCATGCCTAACATAGGCACAGACGATTTTTTTACAATGTTTTGCAGCAACTTTGCCAGCCGTTCATCCCTGGCAAATTCTTCTAAAGATGTAATAACCAGTAATGTTTTTCCTCTCTCGTTTTCCAAAATACCGATTATTTCTTCGAGGCGGATTTCTAGCTGGCCACCGGAGGTTTTTATGAATTGCCTGGCATCTATTCGAAAAACTTCCCTTAGGGCCTGCCCTGATGCATCAGAGCAGAATTTATTGACCGTTTCGACAATTATTTCATTCTCATCCTGATCTTCAACTATAAAAACAGCGTTATTAAATTTGGAAAGCAAGCTAATAGCACGATCAACATCAGCGTCGGACAACGATGCTATGGGTTGTGAATTACCGACTTCCAAACGACTAATGCCCAATTCTAAATATTGCCTTAATGCGTTATTAATGCTTGACATAATTTCTATCTTAGTAGTTACATGCTCTGCCTATCCGAGATAAATATATTAATTATTCTACAATAAATAAGCGTTTAGTCAAACTGATTTTTCTATTTATTCACTATGGATTAAGCTTTGCATGAGACGTACAAGAGTAATTTCCGCTCAGGACGGACAGTAACATTCGACAAGGAGGCAGCTTATCTAAAACAGTTTAAGGAAATAAAAAATCCGTAACGGATGTTACGGTTTATTTAGTTGAAACCCAAGAGGCCCTACTTCTAATTAATTTAAAAGCAGGACCCCTCAAAAGCACTTCCTTAGCAGATTTAACGCAGTTTCTTGTTACGCCTCTACATACTCTGCCTTTTTACTCATTCTTACAGCTACTGTAACCATTATCCCCCATATTAGAAAAATAGATAGGGTCATTGGAACACCAACTCTCAACATTTCTGGAAAAACTTCAGCAAGGCCAGCAGTTAGGAAAGGCGGATAAAGCACAATTTCTCCGTGGGAGATATGTTCGACTGCTAACATTACCACTCCGCCCCACAACATTGAATTTAACCAATTGATATGGTATTTCTCGGGAATTTTTTTCCTTATAACAGTTGTTACTATTGCCGTACTCGTAGGAACAAGAAAACAAGCCATGCTTTACCTCCTTTTTAAATTTGAGATTAAAAGCGAAATACCCCAGATTATGAACACCGGTAACAACATCGCGATTCCTAATACAACGCTATTCTTAATCATGCCATCTGTTATCTTCTCTAAAAACCCACCACTTTCATATCCTAACATATGGTCGATAAGAATCATTACTGCTGCTCCCCAGAGCATTAAAGCTAGAAAACCTAACTTGTAATCCTTGGATAAAACAAACTTAGTTAAAGTTACACCCGCTGCCGCAATAGAAGTTGTTACTAACCACATCCTTACCACCTCCTTTTTCACAGTAGTGAACACCGACCAATCCATTATGGCCGGGTGCTTAAAAATCTACCTGTGCTCTCATCCCGCCAACAAAAATGCTGTTTGGATCATCGCCAACATCATTTCCGAACGGATTCCAAATATATTGAAAGTCAGGGCTTAAAGATAAATACTTATTTACAAAAATACGGTAATACGCTTCAAGATGGCCTTCGGGCTTAGCCGTATAGCCATAATATTTCTTGTAATCACCTGAAGGCAATGCCTGTCCGATCGCAAAAGCTAAAACATCCTTTTCTCTACCCCAAGGTTTACCTTCAACCTGGAGACCTACGCTCCAAGATTGTTCAAGCGAATAAGGCGATTCATCGGCTACGGGAACCACGGGATCAGGATTATAGACTTCGGGATTCTGCCAGCCGTAGCGGCAGAATGCAGTAACGACATTGGTGAGCTTCTGGTCAAAGCTCAAGCCAAAGCCATATGCGGACTCTTTCCCCTTCTCTGTATCAGACCATTTAGTATGGTTGGCGTTATTATTCCAGCCGTAGAAACGGTAATTACCGGGGAGATTCAAGAAGTTCGTCTTAAAATGCACCTGCCCGATGTTGAAAAGACTATCCCCGATTTTCTCCCAGCTGCTTTTCGCATTAAACATACCGTAGCCCAATTCAAGCCATTCCTTTGGCATATAGGCAACACGGATACCGGCGTTATTATCCGGGAATTCCAGTGTCGGGATGTTACGGAAAATCCTGCCTAAGAACTGGGTAGTTTCGTCATTGGCAACGTCGTTTTGATCAAAATAAGCAGTAGGGTCAAGTTTGCCGAAGGTCAAAGCAACCCTATCCTCAAATAATCCCTGCTCATACCAAAGCTCGGTTATCCGCATATCATCCTCATCATCGGCATCACGGTTGACATTACTGTAAAGCATAAGGTTATCCTCAAGGCCCTGACCCTGTCCACTTTCAAGATGTAAAAATGCCCTGCTATTGAATTCCTTAAACTCTTTAGCTAAAGTTATATCAGCTGAAAACGCACCATCGGTGCGATTCTTCTTTTTTGTTTCGCCTTCAGGAGTATAGTTAACGTTATTAGTCCCCTGAACAATCATAGTCGCGCCTGCGCCAAGCTCAAGGCCCTCCATAAGCTGTATAGGCTCGCCCGGAACCCGCTTAAGTTTTTCCTCAAACTGTGATAACTTAGTTTCGTATTCCGAAATCGTTTGCTGCTGCGTCTGAACTGTTGAATTCTGCGTAGCAATATATTTATCCTGGTCTGAAGCTTTCTTCTCTAAGGCAGCAATGCGCTCTTTAAGCTGATTAATCTCCCCCCTTATGGATACATCATCAGCAAAAACCTCCGTAGAGCAAAGAAAAGAAAAAACTACCAAAAATAATGCTGCTTTCTTTAAAACCGCCATAAACATACCCTCCTTCCAAGTGTTGTTTGCACCAGCTCAAAGTTATGGTATACTTATGGCTGGGCTTGGTTGTTTAATGTTCTTGCCAAGTACCGCGCCCCGCCGGAATCTTTTGCGAGAAGAAAGCGGGGTGTTATTTTATACTACGTTTATTAATTTCGTGCTACGATTAGACAAAAAAATAATACCCTTAAATATCTTTACCGGTAGTAGACATACTCAAAGTTCCGTGCCTCACCCCCTTTACTGATTTCAAACTATCGGCTAATTTCTGGGCATGTTCCGAAGAACCCTTAACCGCTATGATTTCTAAACAGTTATTATGATCGAGGTGAATGTGCTGGGAAGAAATTATTATACCTCCGAAATCATGCTGGATATCCATAAGCTTATTTACAAGTTCTCTTTTGTGGTGATTATAAATCAGGGTGATTGCCCCAACGATTTCCTTATTTTTCTTCCATTCAGCTTTTACTAAATCTTCACGTATTAAATCTCGAAAGGCCTCAGAACGGTTGGTATAATTCTTCTCTCTGATAAGCCGGTCAAACTTTTCCAGAAGATCTTGATCTAAAGATACTCCAAAGCGCACTAATTTTCCCATTAACTCTCCTGTGTTACGAATATAGAAATAGTAATACTTATAAGCCGTTTTGTCAAGGAAAATATAGACCCGACTATGCTTATCCCAATAACGCCTCTCTCTCAGAGTTTGTTGTCTGATTTAAAACATTGGACAATTATTAAATAAGGCTTCTTTTCTTGGCTAAAAAATAGATGTTACAACAAGGGCGAATCCTGCTCCAGAGGGAAATTATTTTGGTGAATCTTGACTGCGGAAATTTACGAGATATTACACAAAGAGAGAAATCTTATGAATAAAAGAAAAAAAGCGCTAAACATTTATTAATAGACCCTTTCATCGTATCACGGTCCTCTTTGGTTTAGTGCATTGTTTAAAATGTTTCTCTATCCAGCCGTTCTTTATTTTATCGCGACCGTCAAAATGCTTAACGTAGGGTTTTATATCCAACAGCGGCGTCTTGTCCAAGATATCAACTTCCGAAAAAATAACTACGTTGTCTTTTACTTTCTCAAGCTTAACTATTGAAAAACCGATGTGGTTGGGACGATGAGGGCTGCGTATGGCAAATATGCCATGCTCCCTATCCTCAAGAAACGGCTTTCCGGTAAGCCTCACTTCTTTTGAACGATTAAAATAGTAGATCAGAATAATATGCGAAAATTCTTCTATATCCTTGAGACCAACCTGATATTTCGGAAATAGGCGAATCGTTCCCTTAACGCCCTTTTTAAATTTACCCTGAATGGGTATCCCTTTGGGCTCTTTATAAGGAGTGCGAATAATCCCGATGGGCTTAAGTCTAATTTGTTGTCTCATGTTAAAAGGTAACGACTTTATCACTTTCTTTAACAATATCGTACATATCCTTCATAGTGGAAATCGGACACATCTGGGAGCTTTCCTGTTCCCTGCTTTTGATACATGTCCCACAGGCAAAGATCTTACCGCCTGATTTTAAGAGCTTATCTGCCTGTTCAATAGTATTGAATTTATCTGTGCTGATTTTCTGATACTCAACGCCCTTACCCATGAAGAAAATTTTAACTTCGTCTTTCTGACTGATAGCAAAATTAGCATACCTAAGCGCGTTCCAGCAGGTTTCCGCGTCATTACTTGAAATAATAATTCCGATTTTCATCTTATTCCTCCACAGTTAAACAATTTTTATGGCGCTAACCGGGCAAACCTTCTCGCATCCTCTTAAACGGTCGCATTTTGACTCATCGCTTACCTTACATTTTACGCTTTTTTCATCGATATACAAGATTTGCTTGGGACAAAGCGACGTGCAGGCGCCGCAACCAACACAAAGTTCTTCATTGATAATCACGATTTTATTCATGACTCTATAACATCTCCTTCCTTAACTCTCACAAAACCCTGTCCAAACGCCTGGCGCATCATCTCTGTCGCGCGCTTTCCTGTACAATGCATCGGAGCAACCCTACGGACGCCGAGTTCTCGTAAGTCTTTTATAATACGCTTATTTATTTCGTCAACATTATCCTTCAAATGGAAACCGCCAATCAGGAAATGTGCATCATTATGAAAACGTTCCTTAGTATATCGAACAATATCCACTACTCCAGGATGCGCGCATCCGCATATGACCATTAAGCCTTCGGCTGTTTTTATTACAACCGACTGCTCATAGATCTTTTCTCCATCCGATTCTCCGTAAAGCTCTCCGGTAGAATAAATATCATCTTTTATCAAGGTATCCTCTCCGACCTCAATAACCTTCGCCCCAAATGAAGCAATCCTATCTTTTATTTCCTGTTTGAAGCCAGGACAGATATAAACTGTAATATCCTTTCGGTTATTCAACAAATACCATAAGCCCGCAATATGATCCCAATCATCGTGAGACAATACAATGTGCTTAATCTTAGCGGCATAGATATTAAACTTCCGCATATTCCCTAAAAGCACGCCCGGATCGCCAAAGGTATCAAAAAGCACGTCTTCGCCGATTAAAAATGATACTCCCCACCTACGAATGAAGCGCTGCCATCTGGTAGAACCTACCGCTACAATTTTTATGCCCATAGTATTAATGATGTATCAGCGCAGCGAAATACATAAACGCTACGCCAAGAATAAAAACTGCCATTGCAAGCGAGGCCTTCTTAATATCCTGTTGTTTATGCAACTCTGGTATAAGGTCGCAACTAGCGATATAAATAAAACCACCTGCCGCCACTGGCATAAGCAGTTTTAAGAAGACGGCTGACGTGTTTGCGAGAACAAAACCAATAATAGTTCCCAAAATAGCTGTTAGCGCTGATAAAAAATTATAGAATAGCGCTTTATTCTTGTTTAAACCGCCGTATACCAAAACGCCGAAGTCGCCAATCTCCTGCGGGATTTCGTGCATGATAATCGCAAACGACGTAGCGATGCCAAAATTAATATTCACTACAAAAGCAGACCCGATAATCAGGCCGTCTATAAAGTTATGCGCCCCGTCGCCGATAAGATTAAGATAGGTGAAGGTATGAATCTCGCATTTTCCCTTGTGGCAATGCCGCCAGTGTAAATACTTCTCTAAGATAAAAAACAAAATAAACCCTACAATGACAAATAAATATACTTCACTATGCCCGCTCTTTTCTGCCGCCTCCGGAATTAGGTGTAAGAAGGCCCCTCCGATCAATGCCCCAGCGGAAAAACTGATCAGCAAAAGGAGAATTTTACTAAGCAAGTTTTCCTTTAAAAGCAGGCTGATGACTCCAATGAAAGAAATCAGACTTACAACAATACTAGCTCCTAAAGCCCAAATAAGATTCATTTATACATCCTTTAACGTTCGATCTCCATAGACTCAACGAAAAACTCTTTATCCATTTGAATATTAATATCTACGCTGTGGCAAAAAGGGCAAGCAAATATTCTCTTATTAATCCGTGTGCTGCGCTTACAACTTTTGCATTCTAACAAGATCTCAAGGGGGAGGATTTTTAGATTCACCTTCCTAAAGCTCTCCCCTTTAATCAACTCTTTAAATGAACCCTGTAAGCTTTCAGCTCCGACATGGCTAAACGGGCTTAGGCGAACGTTAACTGTTACCTGCTCCACACCTTTCTCTTTGGCCAGTTTTTCTTTTAAAATTGCGAATATTTCATTAATAAATCTTGTCTCGTGCATATATTATTTCTTGAGTAGATAGTCCGCTATCGCTCGATAAAGCGTGCTCACCGAAAGTATAGAGCAGTGCAGGCGATCTTCCGGCAGACCCTTTAGCTTCGTAATGATTTCTCCCGCAGAAATCGAAAGAGCCTCTTTTATGGTTTTGCCGCTGGCCAGTTTTGCCGCCATCGCAGCGCAAGCCCGTGTTGTGTGACAACCTTCGGTGTAATATTTAATCTCGGTAATTTTATCTTTATCGATTACCAAATAGAACTCCATCGCATCCCCGCATGGCCCCTTTAAGTAGGAAGAGCTAATTGGATCATTAATCCTTCCGCAATATTGCTGATTATTAATCAGATCGATTACCTCCTGAGGATATTCAGCAAGGCCTTCTTCCGCATTATGTTTCATCGTAATCCCTCCCAAATATTTTTCACTTCATCTGCTGTTGGACACACCGCATACTCAACAATAGTCTTTCCTTCTACGAGCGCTTCAACGACTGTCTTATCAAAGGTAATCTTACCGACAACCGGAACGCCTCTCTCCCGGCAAAACGCCTCAATCTTTTCTGTCATTACCGGATTCAAATCGTATTTATTCACAACAAACTTAACCGGAATACTAAAATGCTTGGCTACTTCCATAACACGCTCGGCGTCATGTAGCCCCGAAAGCGTAGGCTCAGTCACGATCAAGGCGCAGTCAACGCCTGACAATGACGCGATAACCGGACATCCTATACCCGGAGGACCGTCAATAATTACGTAATCAAGCACCTGTTTCTCTGCTATTTCTTTGGCAATCTGCCTGATTTTTGCCACCAGCTTTCCGGAATTTTCTTCAGCAATGCCAAGCTTTGCATGCACAAAAGGCCCATGTC
>JAQUAH010000136.1 GCA_028687345.1 Candidatus Omnitrophota bacterium
AAGGAATACCTGATGACTGGGGCACAGCAGTAAACGTACAGACCATGGTTTTTGGCAATATGGGCGATGATTGCGCTACAGGGGTAGCCTTTACGCGCAATCCCGGCAACGGCGAGAATAAATTCTACGGCGAATATTTAATCAATGCTCAAGGAGAAGATGTGGTGGCCGGGATACGCACGCCTGCCCCGATTAACGAATATTCAAAATCAGAGCAGAATAAGAATTTACGTACTTTGGAAGAGGCAATGCCAAAAATATATAAAGAGTTATTTGATATCCAGAGGCGCCTGGAAAGGCATTACCACGATATGCAGGATATTGAGTTTACCATTGAAAAGGGAAGGCTTTTTATGCTGCAATGCCGTGTGGGAAAACGCAATGGCCCGGCTGCAGTGCGGATGAGTATTGAAATGGTAAAAGAAAAACTTATCAAAAAAGAAGAGGCAGTAATGCGGGTAACGCCTTCTCAATTAGATGAATTATTGCACCCCATTATTGATCCCAAGATGGAATTAACGCATAAGCCTTTAGCCAAAGGTTTACCTGCCGGACCGGGTGGTGCAAGCGGCCAAATCGTATTTTCGGCTAATGATGCAGTTGAATGGGCAAGACAGGGCAAAAGGGTAATCCTGGTGCGCGAAGAAACTAACCCCGAAGACGTAGAAGGGATGCGCGCTGCAGTGGCTATTCTTACTGCGAGGGGCGGTATGACTTCTCATGCTGCATTAGTTGCCCGCGGCTGGGGAAAGTGCTGTATTGTGGGTTGCTCTAACTTGCATATAGATTATACCAGAAAAGAATTGGCTATAGAGGGGAAAAAACTTAAAGAAGGAGATTGGATTACCCTGAATGGCACAAAAGGGAATGTCTACGAAGGCAAGCTGGACATGATGGATGCCACCGAAGAAAATCAGATTTTAATGGAGTTCTTAAAAATTTGCGATACCATCAAAAGATTGGGTATCCGCACAAATGCCGACACCCCGGAAGATGCCAGGAAGGCAAGGCAGTTCGGCTCTGAGGGGATCGGGTTATTCAGGACAGAGCATATGTTTTACGGCAAGGGTTCTGATGAGCCGCTTTTCCTTTTACGCAAGATGATTATGTCTAAAACTAAGGAAGAAAGGGAAAGGGCGCTTGTCGGACTATTCCCTTTTGTAAAAAAAGACATAAAGGGAACCCTGGCAGCCATGGATGGTTTTCCTGTAGTAATCCGTTTGCTTGATCCTCCTTTGCATGAATTTGTGCCCCGCGAACAATCTAAATTAGAACAATTAGCAAAGGATTTAAATATTACCCTTGATGAGCTGTCAAAACGCGCAGAAGGTTTGCATGAATCAAACCCTATGATGGGCCATCGCGGGGTACGTTTAGGAATAACTTATCCTGAAGTAAGCGCAATGCAGATAAGGGCTGTCTTTGAAGCAGCGGCAGAGCTGCTCAAAGAAGGGCTTAAGCCTTATCCTGAAATTATGATTCCTGTTGTCTGTGACGCAAAAGAGTTAAGCGACCAATTATCTATTGCCAAAGAAATTTATCAGGAGGTTTTAAAGAAATACAACCTTAAAAAGATAAAGCATATGTTCGGCACAATGATAGAGATACCACGGGCTGCATTGGTAGCCGATAAACTTGCCGGTATCGCTGAATTTTTCTCTTATGGCACGAATGATTTAACCCAGATGGGATTTGGTTTCTCCCGTGACGATATCGGAGGTTTCCTTTCGGATTATATTAAAAAAGGAATACTTCTAGAGGACCCGTTTCAGAGTATTGACCAGGAGGGGATCGGAGAATTAATTAAAATAGGTATCCAGCGCGGAAGAAAGACCAGGGCCAACTTGGAAGTGGGGATCTGCGGAGAACACGGAGGAGAGCCGCGCTCAGTGGAATTTTGTCATCGCGTAGGTATGGATTATGTGAGTTGTTCGCCTTTCAGGGTGCCGATTGCAAGACTAGCTGCAGCACAGGCAGTCTTGAAAGAGAAAAGTAAAAAATAATATGGAAGCTTTAAAAACCTATCTTAAAGAAATCAGGGATATACCGTTGTTGACAGCGGCAGAGGAAGTGAGTCTTGGCAGGCGCGTTCAAAAAGGCGATGAACAGGCACGCAAGAAGATGATTCGTTCCAACCTGCGCCTGGTAATCAGTATCGCCAAAAGATATATGTATTTAGGCACTCCTTTATTGGATTTAATCGAAGAGGGAAACCTTGGATTGATGCGGGCAGTGGATAGATTTAATCCTAATAAAGGATACCGTTTCTCCACTTATGCTGCCTGGTGGATTAAACAGGGTATTACCCGTTCGATATCAGAGCAGGGCAAGATGATTCGCGTTCCGGTTTATATGAATGACTTAATCAGCAAGTGGAAGAAGAACAAAGAGCGCCTGGCTCAAAAGTTAAAACGCACCCCCTCTGATGAAGAGATTGCCAAGAAAATAAAACTCCCTAAAGAGAAAATAGAGCAGATAAATTTCTGGATGTCCACCACCACCTCTTCCCTGGAAGCCCCTATCGGAGAAGAAAGCGAAAATCAGGTTTCGGATTTAATTGAAGACGAAAGCGCTACTCCTCCTGATGCGGAGATTGAGCATTTCCTTGACAGGGAAAGGGTGAATAACCTTCTGGATATCATGACAGCCAGGGAGAGGCAGGTTCTGGATATGCGCTTTGGCCTGGCAGACAAAAAAGCGCACACCCTGGCAGAAGTAGCCAAGAAATTAGGGGTCTCGCGCGAAAGGATACGCCAGATAGAGGAGACAGCTTTAAAGAAAATAAAGAAATTTGTGGAGGAACAGGATCAGGAGTTATGAAAAAATCCCTAAATTTGAAAGATTTCATCAGGGATATCCCCGATTTTCCAAAAGCCGGTATTTTATTCAGGGATATCACGACCCTCTTAAAAGACAAGGATGCATTTAAATCAGCGATAGAAAAAATAGCCGGTAAATATAAAAATAAAAAGATAAAGACAATAGTGGCAGTTGAAGCGAGGGGTTTTATCTTGGGAGGCGCCATCGCGCATAAAATCGGCGCGGGATTTGTGCCTGTGCGAAAAAAAGGAAAGCTTCCCTGGAAGACAAATAGCGTTACCTATGAATTAGAATACGGGACCGACAGCCTGGAGATGCACCATGACGCCATTAACCCCGGGGATAAAGTTCTAATCGTAGATGACCTTCTTGCTACCGGAGGCACGGTAAAGGCGGTTACTGATTTAATAAAGAAATCAGAAGGAAAAATTGCCGGTATTGCCTTTCTTATTGAGCTTACGGACTTAAAGGGAAGGGATAAGTTAAAGGATTACCCGGTTTATTCCCTAATTAAATATTAGCAAAATTGCCCCTGTAGCTCATAAGGATAGAGCAGCAGTTTCCTAAACTGCGTGTGGCAGGTTCGATTCCTGCCAGGGGCATTTTAGATTATCTATGTACAGCCTACATTGCCATTCTTTGCTAAGCGACGGAGAACTCCTTCCATCGGAAATAGCCATCCGCTATTTATCTTTAAGCTACAAGGCAATCGCAATTACAGACCATGCTGACTACAGCAATATTGAATGGGTGGTAAAAGCAATCCTGAAATTTACCCGGAACTGGCCAAAGAAGGCTATTCCTATTAAGGTACTGCCGGGCGTAGAATTGACGCACCTGCCTTTGGAGCAATTTTCTCCTTTGGCTAAATATGCGCGTAAAGCAGGGATTAAGGTTATTGTAGCACACGGCGAAACCTTAGTTGAGCCTGTGCTTAAAGGGACTAACCGCGCTTGCCTGGAAGCAGACATTGATATTTTAGCGCACCCCGGCTTGATTAATGACAGTGATGTGGCGCTTGCAAAGCGTAAAGGCATATTTTTAGAAGTTACTACACGGCATGGCCACAGCGATACCAACGCTCATGTAGTTGAGCGCGCTTTGAAATTTAGCGCCAGGTTAATCCTAAATAACGATAGCCATACCCCGGAAGATATTATACCGCAGGAGCAATTAATCGATATTGGCAGAAAAGCCGGCCTAAGCTTGGACGAGATAAATATAATTTTTGAGGATGTAGCTAAGTTCTTAAAGGCAAAGGAGGCAGAATGAAAAGAACCATATTAGTTCTTGCGTTCATAAGCTCTTTAGCTCTTATGCTCTCAGGTTGCGCTTTACTCTCAAAAAAAGAGAAAGAAACAGGGGTACCTGGTTTATTAGAGCCGCAGGCTATGCTGAGATTTGCCGATATACCGGTTCCGGTAGGTTTTAAGTTA
>JAQUAH010000018.1 GCA_028687345.1 Candidatus Omnitrophota bacterium
GAGGCAGCGCGTGCCTTGGTCTATGCCTGCGCCAGAGAGATTGATGCCGGAGTTAAAGATGTAGGGAAAGACTCAGCTATAGCAAAGCTCTATGCTTCAGATGCGGCCATGAAGGTGACTACTGACGCAGTCCAGATATTAGGCGGATACGGTTATATGAAGGATTACCCGGCTGAAAAATTCATGCGCGATGCCAAGATTACCCAAATTTACGAAGGCACAAACCAGATTCAGCGCAATATCATCGCCCTGCAATTAATCAAAGAAATGGCTAAGTAGGAGAAAGCATTTTGACTCAAGGAGGCTAGTATGAAACGCTATTTGAATTTATTAATATTGTCGCTTTTTATATTAACTCCGAATTTAGGTAATTCCGAACAAATAAAAGAAGGTTTTGGGAAAGCACAATTACCAGATAGCTCTGTATACCAAGGGAATTTTAAAAATGGCATGTTTGATGGAAAAGGTGCTTTAATATGGACGAATGGTTCAAAATATGAAGGTGAATTTAAAGATGGGTTAATGAACGGCAAAGGAGTTTTTACGCAAAGAAACGGCGATAAATATGAAGGTGATTTTAAAGACGGCTATATGGATGGAAAAGGTATTTTTATATATGGTGAGGGTACAAAATATGAAGGTGAATTTAAAGATGGGTATCCAAATGGTAAAGGAAGCCTAATTAGATTAAATGGAGAAAAATATGAAGGAGACTTTGTTAACGGAAAACTGGAAGGATTAGGAACATACATTTCTCCTAATGGCGCAAGGTATGAAGGTGAGGTCAAAAACAACCTTGCTGAAGGTAGAGGAACATTGATTTATGTAAATGGTGATAAATATGAAGGCAAATTTAAGAATGGACTCCCTAATGGTAAAGGTATTCTCTTTCGTAGCAATGGAGAAAAAGACGAGGGGGAATTTAAGAACGGAAATTTAAGTGGTACGGTAAAAATTACTGATACAGCAGGTGTTATATTTGAAGGCGAGTGCAACAATGGTTTGGAATATTGTAAAGGAGTTATTATACGTAAAGACGGATCCAGAGAGGAATATGAGGTTAAAGGCGGCAAATTTTATCCTCTTGGGCAAAAGCAAAGCTCAACAGATTCGAATTTTACCATTCCTAAAGAGATAGATAGTGTAATACGGTCATCTAATCAGGCTCTTTCCAAAACAAACTTTTTCAAAGTTTCTGAATCACAGTGTCTAAATGAAAAATGTATCAACAAACATATAGAAATTAATAGACTAGAAAAGAAGGCCTATGTAAAACTTGAACAGGGTGCTGATACGTTAGAAGCATACGTAATAGACGGTGTAACCTACCAAAAAGTATCTAGTCCAGATATTAACAATAAAAATTGGAGAAAAACTAAAGCAGTAATGCCAGAGATAGAATACTATTTAGATCCGAATTCAAAGCAGGATACTTTAGCTCAATGTATAAATAGCTGTCCGTATTACAAGCCTAAAGGTATGGTATTGGAACAAGGAAAGAAAGATGGACATGAATGTTATGTAGTAAACATACTATATCCAGATAAAACTAGTCAGAATCTATTGTTTAAAACTACCTCTAAAATATTCTATGACAAGAATAGTTATTTGCCATACGGTTCCGAAATGAATGCAGAAGGAAGCTTAGCAAAGAGTTCAGCTCAGCTAAAATACTACGATTATAATATTCATTTAGAAATTAAATTGCCTCCAGAAGCTGTTAATGCCATAGAGGTTTCTCCTGATGAAATTAAATCTTTGAAATAATATTTGTGCCTCAATAGAACATCCCTAAAATAAAATGGATATCATCATTTGCATAAAACAGGTTCCAGAAACTACCGAAGTAAAGATTAATCCAGAAACGAATACCTTGATTCGCGAGGGTGTTAAATCTATTATCAATCCTTTTGATATGTATGCCATTGAGGAAGGGGTGCGGCTAAAAGAAAAGTTTGGCGGCAAGGCTACTGTAATTACCATGGGCCCTCCGCAGGCAGAATCAGCATTAAGAGAAGCCTTGTCCTTGGGTTGCGATGAAGCAATACTAATTTGCGACCGCGCCTTTGCCGGAAGCGACACCTGGGCTACAAGCTATACTTTGTCCGGCGCAATAAAAAGAATAGGGCAATTTGATTTGATACTTTGCGGTAAGCAAGCCTCCGACGGAGATACGGCACAGGTAGGGCCCGGCATTTCCACGCATCTTAATATTCCGCAGGTCACTTATGTAAAGAAAATAGAAGAAGTAAAGGAGGGTTCTTTGCGCGTAGAGAGGATGATGGAAGAGGGCTTCGAGATTATCGAGACGCCGCTCCCTGCCTTACTTACGGTGGTCAAAGAAATAAACGAGCCAAGGCTGCCTTCCTTAAAGGGGATGATGCGGGCAAAACAGGCTAAAATTCCTGTATGGACACAAAAAGAATTGGACTTAGACCAGCAAAAAATAGGTTTATGCGGTTCTCCGACACAGGTGGTAAAGATTTTCACTCCTCCTCCCAGGACCGGCGGACAAATGCTTGCCGGCGAAACCGAAGATGTAGTTGGTAAATTAGTAGAGCTATTAAAAACTGAAATAAGTTAAAGATGCCCATTCAAATTATCATAGAAAAATGCACCGGCTGCACGCTCTGTGTAAAATCCTGTCCTTTCGATGCCATACGTATAATGGACAAGAAAGCAGTGATTGATTTGGATAAGTGTAATCTCTGCGGAGCATGTGTGCCGGCGTGTAAATTTAAGGCCATACTTTTAGAGAAAGATGCAAAAGTATGCATAACTCCTGATATTAAAGATTACAAAGGCGTGTGGGTATACCTTGAGCAAAAAAATGGAAAAATTCAGTCCGTTGCTTATGAGCTATTGGGCAAGGCGCAGGAATTAGCTAAAAAACTAAACACCCAGGTAAGCGGCGTTCTAATTGGGAATAGTTTAGAAGACCAGTTAGATGAATTAATTTGGCATGGCGCGGATAACATTTACTTAGTCCAGGCGCCGCAACTGGCTAATTTTCAGGATGAACCCTACACTAATATTTTAGTCAATTTGATTCAAAAATACAAACCCGAGATTTTACTCTCTGGTGCAACAGCTATCGGCCGTTCTTTAGTTTCCCGCGTAGCCGTTACAGTCAATGCAGGGCTGACAGCAGATTGCACCGGACTGGATATTGATCCTGAAAAAAAGATTCTTTTACAGACCAGGCCTGCATTCGGGGGTAATATAATGGCTACCATTATTACTCCGAACCATCGTCCGCAAATGTCTACAGTGCGACATAAAGTAATGCAGCCGATTACGCCTGATAAACGCCGCAAAGGTAAAATCATTAAAGAGTCCTTTGACGGTTCTTTATACGCCAGCCGTACAAAACTTTTGGATATCGTAGAAGAGATAGAAACGCTCATAAATTTAGCTGAAGCAGACATTATTGTTTCAGGTGGCAGGGGGATGGGCGGTCATGAGAATTTTAAGATTTTAGAAGAATTGGCGCATGTATTAGGCGCAGCTGTGGGAGCGTCGAGAGCTGCGGTGGACTCCGGTTGGATGCCTTATTCGCATCAGGTAGGCCAAACCGGAAGGACAGTTGCGCCGAAGATATACATTGCCTGCGGTATTTCAGGGCAAATTCAGCATCTTGTCGGCATGCAATCTTCAAAAATTATTGTGGCAATAAACAAAGACCCCGATGCACCTATTTTTAAAGTCGCTACGTATGGTATTGTTGGCGACCTTTTTCAAATTGTTCCTGCCTTAACCAAGAAATTCGAGGGAACCCTCAAGAGATAATCCAGGCTTAACATCTTAAATTACAATAGGTTAGAGAAAAAGCTCCTGTGTCAATTTCTTCCTAATTTTAGTCTTTATATCATTAAAAATATCCTCTTAACATATATATGTTAATAAATGTAAATATTTTCCTTGACAAAACTCTTCTTTTTATTTATAATGTTTTTTGAGTTAAAAGGAGAGCTTTAATGCAAAATACTAATTTAATGACTATTGAGGATCTAGCTGGATATCTCAAAGTTACCCGACGCACCATTTATGACTGGGTAAAACATAATAAGATTCCCGCAATTAAACTTGTCGGGCAGTGGCGGTTTAAAAAAGATAAAATCGATGCCTGGATTGAAAACAGTTCACACCATTAAAAGGAGAAACCAGAATGCATTTCAAAAAATTAGATCTAGTCGGTTTTAAGTCGTTCTCTGAAAAGACTACCTTGCATTTTGAGCCGGGCATCACTGCCGTAGTAGGACCGAATGGCTGCGGAAAATCCAATATCTTTGATTCCATACGCTGGGTCTTAGGCGAACAATCCGCCAAATCTTTACGCGGAGCCGAGATGCAGGATATTATCTTTAACGGCAGCGATACAAAAGAACCGGTCGGCATGGCAGAGGTTAGCTTAACCTTCGATAATAAAACCCGCTTCCTTAATCTGGACAGCGACGAGGTGATGATTAGCCGTAGAATCTTTCGTTCAGGCGAGAGTGAATATTTGCTTAATAAAAGCCTGGTGCGCTTAAAGGATATATTGGATTTATTTTTGGGTACGGGTATCGGAGCAGAAAGTTATTCCATAATTGCCCAAGGCAAGATTGATTTGGTTTTAAGTTCCAGGCCCGAGGACAGGAGGCTGGTGTTTGATGAGGCCGCAGGCATTACTAAATACAAGGTACAAAAAAGAGAAACGCTGCGCAAATTAGAGGATACAGAGCAAAATCTCTTAAGGGTAAACGACATTGTCCTGGAAGTAAAACGCCAGATTGCAAGTCTAGAGCGGCAGGCAAATAAGGCACGCAAGTACAAAGAGATATTTGAGGAGCTAAAGTTAAAGGAGATAAATTTATCCCTTTTAGAAAAGGCCAGGCTCCTTGAGCAAAGAGATAAACTTAAAATGGAATTAAATGGACTACAGTTGCGCGAGACAGAGCTTTCAAATTTGCTTAAAGAAGAAGAAAATAAAATCAGCAACCGCGAGTCTGAATTAAATGCCTTGCAGGAAAATATTATGTCTATCAGGAATAAAATCCTGAACCTGGAAAATCTTACGCACAGGAATAAAGAGCAGATTGATTTTAACCGCGAGAAGCTCCTGGAATTAGCAGACAATAAGAAATATTTAGAGGAGCAAATTGAGCAGCTAAAAGCAAGGCTCGCTCAAGACGAAGAAAAATTAAATAAGCAGAGGCAGGAACACGCAGATTTAAGCGGGCATATCGGGCAGAAATCGCAAGTTTTGTCGCAAAAAGAATCGGAGATTGAAACCATAGCCGCCTCGATAAAAAATTCCTTAGAAATAATTGCAAAGGCAAAAAATCAAGTCATGGATGTAGCTGCTAGAATTGCCAAGGCAAAGAATGAGATTTCCGATTTTAATGCAAAACTGCAGATTTATCTTGCCCGTAAGAAAAGATTAGAAATTGAAAAGGCTAAAGTCTTTGAGGAAAGGGCGATTGCCCAGGATAGCTTAAATAAGATATCCGTTGAGGTGGAAGGCTTAAAGAAAATCGGGGAGGAGCTTAACCTCAAAATTTCTTCCCTTAAAGAAGAACTGGGCCTTGAGTCCTCCAGCTTAAATAATACTGTTTCAGAAATAACTAATCTCGAGCGGCAAAGATTATCCCTGGAATCGCACAAGGAGTTTCTTGAGAAATTAAGAACCAAATACGAAGATATAAGCGAGTCCATGACTGCGACAGTATATCTGGATAGGCTGCCTGCGGAAAAGATAAGCGGGCTGGTGATAAAGGTAAAGAGCTGCGTTAGCTTAAACGATGAAGACAAATCCTATTTTGACCCTGCAAATATTAAGGTATCTGGTGAGGCAAAACCAATGGAGCTGGATACTCAAAAGATTGAGGAAAAGCTAAAAGTTCTGGAGATGAATTTAGATACTTTAAAAAGCCAAAAACTTGCCAAAGAGGCGAAATTAGAGGAACTGAATAAGGCTTTAGAGAGCTTAGTCCATGACTTGCGCAATCAGGAAATTAACCTGGCAAACAAAGAAAACTCCTATTCAACTACCCTCGAGCAATTTAATAAAATAAAGGAAGAGGAGGATATAATTGTCCTTGAGTTGACAGAGGCCCAAAAAGAGATTTCTGTCCTGGAGGATAATTTGACTCATTGCCACTCGCACCTTGTCAATTTAAATAAGGAACATCAAGATGCCCAGGATTCAATTCTTAAAGAAGATAATAATATTTCAACAAATGGGAAATTAAGGGAAGAAGTATTGGTGGTGATTATACAGACCAAAACAGAGCTGGAGGCTCTAAATAAACGTAAAACCAGCGATAGTGATACCCTAAAAATCCTTGAGGAAACGTATAAACAAGACAATGACGGACTTTTGAATGCCGAAAGGCAGGCGAGCGATATTTTGCGTAAGAAAGAATCCATGAATTCACAAATCAGGGAGAGCGAAGAAAAGATTTCCGAATTCAGCAAAGACATACAAGACCAGCATAACCTGCTTAAAGAATCGGAAATCAGGTACGAAGAGGAATCAAAAGGCAGCGGGGATGTGCTTAAAAGGATAGAAGAGAATAGAAGGGAACTAGATGAGCTGAAAGATAAATTATACGGACTGCAAATGCAGGATAAGGAGATAGATTACAAATACGCTCAAGTCAAAGATCGTATGTTGTTGTCATACAAGGTAGACATAGAGCTAGAGCAGCTGGCAATGCAGGATATTGATTGTAATATAGTTTCCGGGGAAGTAGAAGGCCTTAGGAAAAAATTAGATTCCTTAGGGACTGTGAATTTAGTAGCCATAGAGGAATACGACGAGTTGAAGAAACGCTATGATTTTCTGATTCAGCAGCAGAATGACCTCACTTCGGCCAAGGAATCATTGCATGAGGCAATATCCAAGATTAACCGTACCACTAAGCAGTTATTCATGGAGACATTTGAAAAGGTGCGCAATGAATTCCGTAATTATTTCCGCCTGCTTTTTAACGGCGGAGATGCACAGGTATTTTTAATCGATGAACATGACCCGCTGGAGTCCGGTATTGAGATTATCTGCCGGCCCCCGGGGAAAAAGCTGCAGAATGTTTTATTGCTTTCCGGAGGAGAAAAATCATTGTCTGCGATAGCCCTGATATTTGCCATATTTAAGGTAAAGCCGTCTCCATTTTGTATCCTGGATGAGATAGACGCGGCATTGGATGAGGCCAATATTGACAGGTTCAGCAGGGCACTCCAGGAGTTTTCCAAAACTTCTCAGTTTATTGTGATTACGCACAATAAAAGGACAATTGCCAATGCCAATGTAATGTATGGGATTACAATGCAACAGTCAGGCGTTTCTAAAATTGTTTCGGTGAAATTTGCCGATACACCTGTCAGGCAAAAAGACAAGGAGCCTGACACCGCGCTTCCCGAGCCAGTCTAAGCGTAGGGACGGTTCCGAATAGTGTTAAATACTTATCAGAACCGTCCCTGTCTTTTATCAACAGAAATTTTAATAGCAGGTGTGGTTTTTGCCTTGATGCTTTGCCTGGTAAAGGGCTTTATCTGAGGAGGCGATTAATTGGGATGGTGTCTGGCCGTCTTCCGGGAAGGTAGCCAGGCCTAAGCTTGCAGTTAATTTTTTCTGGGGAAGGATTTCTTCATATATAAAAGAATGTTTTTCTATGTCTAACCTCAGGCGTTCGGCAATCAAAAAGGCTTCATTCTTTGATGTTTGCGGAAGTATAACCGTGAATTCCTCTCCGCCATAACGGCAGACAAAATCCATTTTTCGGGATTGATTTTTTAATAACTGAGCCAGTTCCTTTAAAATCTTATCTCCTGCCTGGTGACCCAAAGCATCGTTATAAATTTTAAAATCATCTATATCCAGCATTATCAGGCTTAATGGCGTCTGTTGTGCCTTTGTCTTTTCCATTTCAGCCTGTAATAAATATTGAAAGTACCCGTGGTTCCAGATTTCGCTGAGGGAATCAGTATGCGTCCTAAGCACTGTTTTTTCGTAAAGCTGCGAGTTTTCTATGGCCAGGCCTGCGTGGTTTCCCAGCATGATAAGCATACGTATGTCGTCTTTGGTAATCGGTTTTTTAGTGATGAAATTATCGGCCAAGATTAAGCCGTTTACCTTTTCTTTTGACTTCAAAGGGACTGCGATCAGTTCTTCGCTTTTTAATATTTTCATCAACGGGTCAGTCTGGTATTTATGGATAGTTTCTTTGGTTAGATGAAGGGGCATTCCTTCCAGGACAGTTATGGCAATCAAATTTCCGCTTTTCTCCTGAAGAGAGATTTTTAAATGTTGAATCTGGCGGTTAAATCCTGATTCCAGGGTACCGTTAGAGAATTTATAGGCATTAATCAGGTCGTCCAAGTTCATTTTTTCGCCTTCAATCTGCGTCCAGATGCGGTTTGCTTCTTCGCCCGTTTCCGGGCCGATACCGAGTTTTCCTTCAATGATTTTTTCCTTTTCATTCACCAGAAACAATACTGCCCTGTTAAAGCCTAATCCGGCATGTGCGGTTACGCCTGTGAGGATTATATATAAAATCTCATCCAGCTTTAAGGTGGTATGCATGGCGTTTGAGATTTCGTAGAGTATGCCCAGCTCTGTTTTGGTGCGTTCGAGTTCCTGTTTAATTACGGTTATTTCATCCATAGGTATAAATTTAACATATTTTAGCTCGTGTGTCAATGCCATGTATGATGACCAGCGCCTCCCGCCTGCCGAGTTTTTAGGGTTAGATTTCTCTCCTTTTATCGTCAAATATAAGTGAGGCTACAACTTATGGAATTCCCGCCTCTCTTATGAGATTTAAGGCGGGATCCCGCCTGCTATTAAATAGCTTGGCGGGAAAGTGAACATAAGTTGTCTGGCCGAACTTATCCCGCCGTAGGCGGGATCAATTCGCCCCGCCGCCCGCGCATTCTGCGGGGCAAGAGGCGGGGCTCACTGAAAGGAGGTGAGATTGGGTATACGAATGTATTGACAAAAGTAGTTCGGGTGGATTATAATAATAAGTTCAAATTAAGGTGAGTGCATAAGTTATGGAGCGTTCTATCAAAAGAGATATCGACATAACTTATTGCACGAACTTATCCCGCCGTAGGCGGGATTAATTCGCAGACGGCTTCGCCTACGACTTACGTCGTTTTACTCCGTAGGTCGTCTGCTCATTAAATTTTAAAGTCGGAGGAGATATGGTTATAAAAGAGGATTCACGCAATCTTAGCGATAGACAAAAGGCCTTGGAATTGGCTCTTTCCCAGATTGAAAAGCAATTTGGAAAAGGTTCGATTATGAAATTGGGAGGCGAGGTAAAGGTAGATGTAGAAACAATTCCTACGGGCGCGCTTACCCTTGATTTAGCTTTAGGCGTAGGCGGCTTACCGCGCGGCAGGGTCATTGAAATCTTCGGACCGGAGGCATCAGGCAAGACTACGATTACGCTTAGCGCCATAAAAGAGATCCAGAAAAAGGGGGGCGTTGCTGCTTTTATTGACGCAGAGCACGCCTTTGATTCTACCTATGCCAAAATAATCGGAGTGAATTTGGACGATTTACTTATATCCCAGCCGGATACCGGAGAGCAGGCCCTGGAAATTGCCGAGACACTGGTACGCTCCAATGCCGTGGATTTAGTGGTGATTGATTCAGTAGCCGCGCTTACGCCGCGCGCTGAAATAGAGGGTGAAATGGGAGACGCGCATGTAGGCTTGCAGGCACGCTTGATGTCTCAGGCGCTGCGTAAACTTACCGCTGCAATAAGCAAATCGCGCACCTGCGTAATTTTCATCAATCAACTCAGGGAGAAAATAGGCGTAATGTTCGGTTCTCCGGAGACTACGCCAGGCGGCAGGGCGCTTAAATTTTATTGCTCAGTAAGATTAGATGTCAGAAGAATTGGTTTAATAAAAGAAGGGGAAAAAGTTGTTGGCGGAAGGGTACGGGTGAGGGTAGTAAAAAATAAGGTTGCCCCGCCGTTTCGCGAGGGAGAATTTGAGATCTTGCATAATGAAGGCATTGCCAAGACCGGTGCAATCTTGGATGCGGCTGTTAACATCGGGGTGGTCGCAAAAAGCGGGACATGGTTATCCTACCAGGATCAAAAGCTTGGCCAAGGCAGGGACGCCGCAGTAAAATTCTTAAAAGAAAATCCTAAAATGCAGGAACAGATAGATAAAGAAGCCAGAAAAAAGATTAATCTGGCTTAGAATAATTACATCAAGGCATTGAGGAGGTAAGCAGATATGAAAAAAAGAACACTTTACTTTGGTTTAGCAGTATTGAGCGGCGTGATAGTAGGGTTTTTGATTGCTGCAAAGTTAGATTTTCTGCCGAAATTGGAAAGCCAGGTTGTGAAGCAGGAAGTTTCTTTGCCAAGCGAGAATTTAAAATTAGAAGATGCAGTGGTAAATGTGGCTAATACCACCGGTAAAGCGGTGGTTTCTATAAGTACCGAACATGTTGAGAAAATGGGCAACGTCAAAAGATATCGCTTTGGTTCTCCTTTCGGTGAATCCCCATTCAGGGGAGAAGACCCATTTCAGAAATTCTTTGATGAGTTTTTTGAGCAGATGCCACAGAGGGATTTTAGGCAAATGGGTTTAGGTTCAGGAGTAATTATTGACCCGGAAGGCTATATCTTGACTAACGAGCATGTAATCAGTCAGGCAGATAAGATTACCGTCAAATTGCCTGACGGAAGGGAATTTAAAGGCGTGGTTAAGGGCAGGGACCCGCGTGCAGACCTGGCTGTAATTAAGATAGAGGCGCGTAATCTACCGGCAGCTACCCTTGGTGATTCAGGTAATTTAAAAATCGGACAATGGGTGATAGCAATTGGAAATCCTTTTGGCTTTGCTATGGATAACGCCGAGCCTACGGTAACAGCGGGTGTGATTAGCGCCCTGCATCGCAGTTTAGGCAGGGTAATATCACGGGACAGGGATTATAGCGATGTGATCCAGACTGATGCAGCCATAAATCCCGGCAATTCAGGCGGGCCATTGGTAAATCTTAAGGGCGAGGTAGTGGGTATTAATGTAGCGATATTTTCTACGAGCGGTGGATACCAGGGCGTCGGATTTGCCATACCGGTTAATAACGCAAAAAGAATCCTTACCCAGCTCATTGAAGGCAAGAAGATATTATATGGATGGCTGGGAGTAACAGTACAGGATTTAACCGATGATTTAGCAAAATATTTTGGGTTACCCAATAAAGACGGCGTATTGGTGTCTAAGGTTTTAGGGGATAGTCCGGCTCAGAAAGCGGGGATGAAAGAAAGTGATGTAATTAAGCAATTTGACAATAAGCCGATACATAACGTAAAAGAGCTATTAAGTACAGTAGCGAAGCAAGAGGTGGGCCGCAAGGTCAAAGTGGTTTTGGCGCGCGAGAAAAAAGAATTGGCTTTAGAGGTTACTGTGGGAGAGAGGCCGCAGAATTTAGAAGAAGAGGCGGGTTCTATTATCTCTTCTGATTACACTTGGCGGGGATTAGAAGTAGAGGATTTGAGTCCCCAGAGAAGCAGGCGTTACGGGATTGAAGAGAAGGAAGGCGCATTGGTAGTTAATGTCGAGCCCGAAAGCCAGGCTGAAAGAGGAGGCCTCATCCCGGGAGATATAATCTTAAAGCTCAACAAGGAGCAGGTAAAGAATAAGGCCGATTTTGATAGGATAACCAAAGCGCTAAAAGGCGATTGCCTGGTTACGACAGCAAGAGGAATTTTTCTTATCAAAGAACGTGAATAAGAAAGATAGCGAAGGCCTGCAAAAGGCAAGAAATTATGCCTTTTTATTACTTAAGTTTAGGCAACGTAGCGAAAAAGAGCTTTATCGCCGCCTCAAAAAAAAGAAATTTGAAGAAGAAGTCGTTGCTAAGACCATTTCTTTTTTAAAAGATAAGAGATTCGTAGATGATGAGCTTTTTGCCAAGTCCTGGATAGAATCCCGCCTAAAGAGGCCCTGCGGTTTGCGAAAAATAGAAAATGAATTAAATCTAAAGGGTGTGGACAAAAAAATTATTGAGAGGCAAATTCTAGAGATAAAGAAGCATTATTCTGAAGAGGAAATAGCGGGTAGAATTGCGAAAATTAGGTTCGCTAAATTCAAAGATATAGAGCAGCAAACAGCAAAGAGAAGGCTTTACGGCTATCTTTTGCGCAGGGGTTTCTCGCCCGAGGTAATTAGCGGAGTAGTAAACCAGTTATGCAGGCAGACATCTTAAGGAAAAAGTTCTTAGATTTCTTTCAGTCTAAAAAACATAAGATTGTGGAAAGCGATTCTTTGGTGCCTGCAGATGATCCTACCGTTTTGTTTACTCCTGCAGGGATGAATCAGTTCAAAAAGGAATTTTTGGGTTTTGATTCCGGATTCAGCCGCGCGGCCACTGCTCAGCGCTGTTTGCGTACAGATGATTTGGATAAGGTCGGCAAAACCTCCTACCATCACACGTTCTTTGAAATGTTGGGAAATTTTTCCTTCGGAGATTATTTTAAGAAAGAGGCGATTTCCTACGCTTTTGAATTTTTAACGCAGGAGCTCAAAATAGATAAAGAAAAGTTGTGGGTTTCGGTTTATAAAGAAGACGACGAAGCTTACCAGATATGGAAAGACCTGATAAAGATTCCCGAATCTAAAATTATAAAATTAGGGGATAAGGAAAATTTCTGGCCGTCTGAGGCAAAAGCAAAAGGCCCAAACGGGCCATGCGGGCCTTGTTCTGAAATATTCTTTGACCAGGGTAGTAATATTGGCTGTAAAAAATCAGATTGCACTCCTGCCTGCGACTGCGGCAGGTTTGTTGAAGTTTGGAACCTTGTTTTTACCCAGTACCTTCGTAGCGACGGAGGAATTCTTAAGTCTTTACCAAAGAAAAATATTGATACGGGAATGGGTTTAGAGAGACTGGCTGCGGTAATACAGGGCGTAAAAAATAATTTTGAAACCGATTTATTCCAACCTTTAGTCAAAGAGATTATTTCGGCAGCAGTGCAGTCGCCGAATTTGGTGACTGTTTACGCCATAGCTGACCATATCAGGGCAATAACCTTTGCCATTTACGACGGAGTTTTGCCTTCCAATGAGGAGCGCGGTTATGTGATAAGGAAATTAATCCGCAGGTCTTGCCTGCACTTGCGCGCACTGGGTGTAAAAAAACCTTATTTATATAAATTGGTTCCGGTCGTGGCTGACATTATGAAAGAGCCCTACCCCGAGCTTCTTAGCCGTAAAGAAAATATTTCCGAAATTATCCTGGCAGAAGAGAAGAGTTTTATTTCAACTATTGAATCCAGCCCCTCTTTATTTAAAGAAAAGTTCAAAGATATATTTAAAAAACAGGATCAAGAAAAGGCAGGTTTCATTGCCTTTCAACTTTACGATACCTATGGAATACCTTTTGAGTTGACTAAGAATTGGGCAGATCAGAATGGGATACAGCTATCTTTTGATAGGTTTAATAAAGAATTAGAAGAGCAGAAATCACGCTCAAAACACAAAAGTGCTATGAAAGGCGAGGTATTTAAACTTAAAGATTTGCATTTAGGGAAAAAAGAGACGAGATTCCAGGGCTACCTTAAACTTAAAACCAAGGCAAAGGTGTTAAAAATTATTAAGGATAATCTGGCAGTAAAGAAAATTTCTAAGGGCGAAGGAGCAGAGATAATCCTGGATAAGACAGTGTTATATGCAGAAGCCGGCGGCCAGGTTGGCGATACCGGCGAGATAATTAAAGGAAAAAATATTTTTAAGATTTCTAACACGCAAAAGGCAGATAAGGTAATTCTACACCTGGGCGAGGTTATTGATGGGGCATTTAAAGAGGGGGATGAGGTTTTAGTTTTCGTAAATACCCGGCGCCGTCTTTCTATAGCCAGAAACCATACCGCTACCCATCTTCTGCAGGCAGCATTAAGAAAGGCCCTGGGAGTACACGTGCAACAGCAGGGTTCCTGGGTGGGCGTTGATAGGTTGCGTTTTGACTTTACGCATTTTAAAGATATAACCAAGGATGAACTGCTTAGGATAGAGGAGATAGTAAATGATTACATTCTGAATAATCATCCGCTTGCCGTCCAGGAAATGCCTTTGTCCAAGGCTAAAAAATCAGGCGCCTTGGCATTTTTTGCTGAGAAGTATGCAGGAGAGGTGCGCGTAGTTTCAATAGGCGATTTTTCAAAGGAATTATGCGGCGGTACGCATTTAGACTCTACAGGACAGATCGGTATTTTTAGAATAATCGAAGAGCGCTCTGTAGCCAGCGGCATAAGAAGGATTGAAGCTACCACCGGCAACTTCGCCTATAAAATGATAAAGGAAGAAGAAGGCACTATTAATGAAATTTCATCGCTTTTAAATACCAGTAATGATAAGATAATACAGGAATTAGGGAAAAAAATCAGCCGCCTAAAAGAGCTGGAGAAAGAACTTAACGTTAAAAAATTCAATACCTTTAAATCTTCTTTAGATAGTTTGGTTCAGGGCGCCACAGATATAAAAGGCATCAAGGTAATTGCCAGAGAAATAGAAAATATGGATATGGACTTATTAAGAAAAAGCGTTGATTTAATTAAGGAGAATATTACTACCGCAGTAATTGCTCTTGGGTCAACCTCCAAGGGGAAGGCAATACTCGTGATGGGGGTAACCGACGACCTCTGCCAGAGAGGGATGGATGCTTCAAAATTAATCCGGGATGTAGCTAAAATAATCGGCGGCAGCGGAGGGGGAAGAAAGGACTTTGCCCAGGCCGGAGGTGATAAGCCGCAAAATTTAGCCAAAGGCTTTGAGGAATTAAAGAATACTATTCAAAATACTTAAAAGATAACTTATGAAGATTATACGTTTTACAAGCAAAAAACTGGAGAAGATTTATAATCGCGGGTTATGTAAGCAAAGGCGCGTAGAAGAAAGCGTTAAAAAAATTATCGAAGATGTGCGTACCCTTGGAGATGAGGCGCTCATAAAATATACGAAAAAATTTGACGGCGTAAAATTATCGTTAAGGCAATTAAAGGTTTCTGAAATAGAAATCAGCGGCGCTTATCAAAACATCAGCCCGAATTTTGTCTCAAGCCTAAAGGTAATCATAGAGAATGTGAACAGGTTTTACCGCAAAGCCATCAGAAAGTCCTGGCGCATAAAGGATTCAGACGGCACGATTTTAGGCGAGAATTATTCTCCCTTAGAAAAGGTGGGGATATATATACCAGCAGGGACTGCTCCATTGGTCTCTACGGTTTATATGACTGTGCTGCCTGCTAAGCTAGCGGGCGTGAAGAAAATAATTTTAATCAGCCCCCCTGATAAATGCGGATTAGTGAACCCGCATATATTGGTAGTAGCCGACCTTTTAAAGGTGGATGAAATCTACCGCGTTGGCGGCGCACAGGGAATTGCGGCATTAGCTTACGGGACAAAGACAGTTCCTCGCGTAGATAAGATTGTCGGCCCCGGGAATATCTATGTATCGGAGGCCAAAAGGCAGGTCTTTGGAGTTGTAGACATAGATATGATTGCCGGGCCCACTGAATTAGTAATTATCGCAAATCGTTACAGCGACCCAAAATTCATCGTTGCTGATTTAAGGGCGCAGGCAGAACATGCAAAGGGATTAGCCATATTAATTACAAATTCTAAGAGCCTGGCCAAAGAGGTAAATTCGCAGCTTGATGGTAATAACGGCTATATTATTTTAACTAAAAATTTAGCACAGGCCGTAGAGATTGCAAATAAGATTGCCCCTGAGCATTTGGAAATTCTGGTACAGAATCCAAGGCGGATAATGAAGGGTATTAGGAATGCCGGCGCAATATTCTTAGGCCCCTACAGCCCCACTGCAGTCGGTGATTATGTAGCCGGGCCAAGCCATGTTTTGCCTACACAGGGAACAGCCAGGTTTTTCTCAGGATTATCAGTATTTGACTTTACCAAAAGCAGCCATATAATTAGCTATACTAAGAAATCACTGGAAAAGATAAAAGAGCCGCTGGAAAAGATTGCTGCGATAGAAGGATTGAGCAAGCATTTGGATTCGGTTAAGGCAAGGTTTATGCAGGAGAAAGAATGAAAAAAAGAATAGCTTCTGTCAAAAGAAAGACCAAGGAAACAGATATAACAGTTAAATTAAATATTGACGGTTCAGGCAAGACAAAAATCAACACCGGTATCGGTATTTTAGACCATATGCTGGAATTATTTGCCTTTCATGGATTATTTGACTTGGAGATTATTGCCAAAGGCGACTTAAAAATAGATATACATCATACCAACGAAGATGTAGGTATAGTATTGGGCCAGGCTTTTAAAAAAGCATTGGGAGATAAAAAAGGCATCAAGAGATTTGGATCAGCTTCAGTGCCCATGGAAGACGTGGTAGCTTCGGTAGTAGTTGATATTAGTGGTAGAGTTTTTCTTAAAGAGATACCCATTACAATAATGGGGGCTAAATTAGAAGAAAAAGGATACAATCTAACACATGCAAATCATTTTCTAGAAGCATTTATTAAGAATCTTGGTGCAAATTTGAATATAGAACTTTCTAGTAGAAATCCAGATTTGCATACAAACTTAGAGCCTGTCTTTAAGGCCATGGGTAAAGCTTTAGACGAAGCCACGCAAATAGACCCGCGCAGAAAAGGGATTCCTTCCACAAAAGGAATAATCGATTAGAATGATAGCCATAATTGATTACGGGATGGGGAATATTCATAGCGTAAACAAGGCATTAGAGCTTTACGGCGTAAAGACTATTATTACCAATAAGGCGCAAGATATCAAAGCCTCTGATAAGGCAGTTTTGCCCGGCGTGGGTGCTTTTGATGACGCAATGCTTGAATTAGATAAGCAAAATTTAACCCCTCTTTTAAAAGAGTATAAAAAACCTCTTCTGGGGATTTGTTTAGGGATGCAGCTTTTTTTTGAAGAGAGCAAAGAGGGAAACTCAAAAGGGCTTGGCCTCTTAAACGGAAAAGTAGAAAAATTTGCGGGAAAAGATGGCTTCAAGGTCCCGCATATGGGGTGGAATCAGTTAAAAATAGCCTCTAGAGATACACCCCTGTTAAAAGGCATTCCGGATAACTCCTATGTCTATTTTTGCCATTCATTTTATCCGAAACCTAAAGATAAAATTACGACAGCCGCTACAACTGATTACGGAGTAAATTTTGCTTCCCTGGTTTGGCAGGATAACATATTTGGGGTGCAGTTTCACCCGGAAAAAAGCCAAAAAGTCGGTTTGAAAATCCTGGAAAACTTTGTGAAATTATGCTGATTATTCCGGCTATAGATTTAAAGGATGGTTGCGTGGTAAGATTTGTTCAGGGAAGAAGCAATGAAAAAATATATTCCCGCTCACCCGTTAAAACAGCCAAGCATTGGGTAAAAAGCCAAGCAAAATTATTGCATATAGTTGATTTAGACGGTGCTGTCAGCGGTACCTTAAAAAATTTAGATGCATTGAAGGAGATTATCAATGGTGTAGGTGTACCGATAGAATTTGGGGGAGGAGTAAGAAAAATAGAAACTATAAGAATGCTTCTTAAACTGGGAGTAGAGCGCGTAGTATTGGGCACAAAGGCAATTGAAGATAAAGTTTTTTTAAAAAAGGCCTTTAAGGAATTTAAGGAGAGGATTATCGTAAGCGTTGATGCAAAATCAGGAAACTTAATGGTTAAGGGCTGGCGAAGCCAGGCTCACAGCGCAGATTTATTAAAATTTGCCTTACAGCTCAAAGACATGGGCTTTAGGCAGCTGATTTATACAGATACTCAAAAAGACGGAACATTGACCGGCCCGAATATCAAA